>JAQSXQ010000131.1 GCA_029256565.1 Mycobacterium sp. | reverse complement strand
TCCAAGAGCACGACCATCGCCGCGAGCCGGCGGGCGGTGGCTGCGGCCTCCACGCGCGCCCACTCAGCCACCGTGCCGGTGGCCCGAAAGGCCGTCGCGAACTGTTCGAACATACATTCGAAACTACTGAGCCACCGCGACTCCCAACATCCCGCGAACGCCAGCAACGCCGAATCTGTGGATGAACTCCGGACTGTGGATGAATGGCATTGACCGCAGCCAGAATGTCGGACCCGAGGTGTAGGCCCCGCTCACCTCAGGTTTGCCAAACGCGGCCGTGGTGAATATCACTGCCCATGACGGCGCTCGGCGATGCTCTCGGATGGGTCAAGCATCAGGTGTCGTCCCGAGTGCCCGAGGCCAATCTCGATCAGCGGGACGCCGACTACATCCGTGAGCAACTACCCGGCCTGTGGCTACTGGCCTCGCTCTACTTCCGGGCCGACGTCCGCGGACTCGACCGCATCCCGACGCAGGGCCCGATACTCATGGTCGGCAACCACAGCGGCGGGAACCTGCCGCCCGACACGTTCGTGTTCACGCTCGCGTTCTGTTCCTACTTCGGCGTCGAGCGGCCGTTCTATCAACTGGCGCACAACCTGGTCGTGTCGATGCCGGGGCTCGGTTCGCTGCGGAAGTTCGGCACCGTCGCCGCCAACCACGACAACGCGACCATGGCGCTGAAGTCGGGCGCCGCGCTACTGGTGTACCCGGGTGGGGACTACGAGGTGTTCCGTCCGTCGTGGAAGCGCCACGAAGTCGACTTCGGCGGACGCAAGGGCTACGTGCGGCTGGCTCGGGAGGCGGGCGTGCCGATCGTCCCGATCGCCAGCGTGGGCGGGCAGGAAGCGGCGCTGTTCCTCGACAGGGGGCAGTGGCTGGCGAAGCTGCTGATGGTCGACAAGCTGGCCCGTCTCAAGAGCGTTCCCATACTGCTGGCGCCGCCGTGGGGTCTGGCGATCAGCGACATGGTGCCGAGGCTGCCGCTACCCACGAAGATCGCCATCGAGGTGCAGGAACCGATCAGCGTCGACGACATCGCCGAGAAGGACGACGACGCCATCAACGACGAGGTGCTCGCGAGCCTGCAGGCCGGCGTCGACCGGCTTGCCGCGGATCGACGATTCCCGGTGCTCGGATGAGGCTGCAGCGCAGCGTCATCGCCGACGTCGACCAACACGCGGTCTGGAAGCACGTCAGCGACCCGAACTGCTACCCCGAGTTCATGGCCAGCCTCGAACGCTGGGAGACGGTCACCGAGGGACCCGTCGGCGTGGGTTCGCGCTACACCGTGCACTGGAAGGTCGGCTCCGTGCCGATCGGCGGGGTGATCGAGATCGTCGAGTTCGACGAGGCTCGCGACCTCGCCTGGATAGGCATCACCGGCGTCACGATGCGGGGCCGATTCCGGCTGCGGGACCACGGTGACGGTCGCACCAAGATCACCTTCCGGCTGGCCTACGAAGCGCCGGGCGGTGTGCTGGGTCTCGTGGCCGATTGGGTTGCGGCACGCCAGGTCGGTCGCATCATGAACGGGACGGCGAAACGGCTCAAGGCGCTCGTCGAGTCCTGAGGCCTGACCGTTTGAGCGCGTGCGTAGCGGCTATCTTGCCGAACGTCCGATTGGCTCCCGGCACGCGGCGTTGCGCACCGGCTCACGCATCCGAGGTGCACGATGACCAACATCGATCCACCCCACAGCGATGGCGCCTCGCTCGTGCCAGGGACGGTCGTCGCCAGGCGCTACCGACTCGTCACCATGCGCGGATCGGCGCCGCACCTCCAGTTCTGGGAGGCGATCGACGTCCCAAGCGGCCACCACGTGGCGCTGACGCTCGTCGACACCGCCGGAGTCATGGCCGTCGAGCAGGTCAACGAAGTCCTCTCGCGGACGTCGCGACTGCGTGGCATGCACGTGGTGGGCATCGCGCGCGTGCTGGACGTCGTGCACACCGGCGCCTTCGGCGTCGTCGCCTGTGAGTGGGTGCACGGCGGGTCGCTCCGCGAGGTGGTCGGCACCTCGCCCTCGCCGTTGGCGGCTGCGGCGGCGATGGAATCGCTGATCGTCGCGGCCGACAGTGGGCACCGGGCCGGCCTGGTGCTGGGCATCGACCACCCTGACCGAATCCGCATCAGCACCGACGGCCATGCCGTCCTGGCCTTCCCCGCCACCATGCCCGACGCCACGCGGGACGAGGATCTGCGCGGCATCGGCGGTGTCCTGTACGCATTGCTGGTCGATCGCTGGCCTCCGCAGGACCCGATGCCCGACGGGTGGACGGCCGCCGATCTCACCCCAGCGGGCTGGCCGACCGAACCGGCGGAGATCGACCACGGCATCCCGTTCCTCATCTCGAGTGCGGCTGCCGGACTCCTGCGGCCCGGCAGTGGAATCGGCTCCGCTGGAGACGTTCTGGGGATGCTTCGGCAGGGTCGAGCCGCAGCCGAACCGCAGTACCCGGGCGACGCCCCCGTCGGCCCACCGACCATGGAGCCCCGACCCGGCGGCTACGCGGGCTTCCGCAACGTCGACACCGCAGAGCGGGAAGCGCAGGCGCGCCGGAAGCTGATGACGGCGGTGCTCGTCGGGGCAGCGGTCATGTTCGTGATCGCGGTGGCGTCCCTCGGAATGAGCATCAACCGCATGCTCGGCGGTCCCGACGACATCGCCATCAACGCAGACCGGCTCGGCCTCGTTCCCACGACACCTGCCGAGGCGCCCTCGGTCGCACGCGAGGCCGCGGCGGCCGGAGCGCCCATCACGCCGGCCTCGGCCGCCGTCTACTCACCCGACGGGTCGCCGGACAACCCGGGGGCGGCGGGCCAGGCCGTGGACGGCGATCCCGCGACCGCCTGGGCGACCGACAGGTACTACGACGCCGATCCCTTCCCCGCGTTCAAGCAAGGGGTGGGGCTGCTCCTCGAGATGCCCCGGCCCGCCACCCTCGCTGCACTCACCATCGACGTGAAGGGCAGCGGCACCGTGGTCGAGATCCGCAGCGCCGACGGTCAACCCGGCAGTGTGGCCGACACCAAGAAGCTCGTCGACGCCACCACGCTGCAACCCGGATCGAACCGCATTCCGGTATCCGCGGACGCCCAGGTCTCCACCGTGCTGGTGTGGATCACCAAGCTCGGCAGCACCAACGGCGACAACGTCGCCGAGATCTCCGAGATCAAGGCGTTCACCACGGCACCTGCCTGAGCGCCGGCTCACGACACGTACTTGCGGGCGCCGCCGTTCAATTGCATGTCCTCGAGCAGTCGGTAGCCGCGTTCCATGTGAGCGGGCACCGGCTTGCGCTCCCGCACCACCCACGGCAGTCCACGAAGCGCGTCGCCCACGCCACGGGCGGTGACGCGGTCACGCGGCAACCGCTGCAGGAGCCGGACGGTCCGCAGCGCGGCGCTGGGCAACGGTCGCCGTAGCCACGTGAACCACAGGGTGTTTCGTATGCCGTGCCTACGCCGGAGGTGTGGGTCGCGCAGACGGGACGCGTGGTGGTGGGCGACGACCTCGGGCACGTAGGTCATGTGCCAGCCGGCCCGCACGATGTCGGAGGCCAGTAGCTCCTCCTCGCCGCCGAGCCACAGCCGGGTGGAGAAGCCGCCCGCGGCGACGAACGCCTCACGCCGGACGATGGAGACGCCGGCCAGGAAGCTGAGCAGCGGATGTCCTGGGATGCCGGGCACCCGGTCCAACGGTGAGGCGGCCATCTCGACGCAGATGTCGTCGAGCCGGCCTGCCGGTTCGACCATGATGGCGCCGGTGACGACGGCAAGCGTGGGGTGCGCGTCGAGGATGTCGGCGGCGCGGCTCAACGCGCCGGGGTCGTACCAGGTGTCGTCGTCGCAAAACGCCACGTACGGCGTATTCGTTTGCTGGACGCCGAGATTGCGGCCCACTGCACCCAGATTCTCACCCGGCGTCAGCAGCGTGACGTCGGGGTGGCGCGACCGCACCATGGCCGCCGTTCCGTCAGTCGACGCATTGTCGACGACGACGACAGCCGGCTGCTCGGGTAGGGCGGCCAGCAGGTCGAGCGTTCGGTGCAGTTCTGCGCAGCGATCGTGGGTGATCACGACCACGCTCACGCGCTCGTCTGGTGTATTCGCCATTCCAACCCTCCGACCTGACCTCGACCCTCGAACGACCGAGCGCACCCATACCCCGGCACTCGTCGCGCAACCATCGCTGGCCGACGTTTCGGCGTTGAGGCGCCGGGTAGCCGCGCTGACATGGCTGAATCAACGAAGCGCGCACTCATCACTGGAGCATCGAGCGGCATCGGCCTCGAGTTGGCCAAGCTGTTCGCCGACGACGGCTACGACCTCGTCATCGCAGCCGACGAAGCTGAAATACACGTTGCTGCGCACGAACTCTCGGGTCGCGGCGTCGAAGTCGAGGCAGTCGAGGTCGATCTGCGGACCGGTGACGGTGTGGCCTCGCTCTACCAAGCCGCCACCGACGGCGGGAAGGTCGTCGACGCCGTGGCGCTCAACGCGGGGGTGGGGCGGGGAGGCCGCTTCGTCGACGGTGACCTCGCCGACGATCTCTCGATCGTCGACCTCAACGTGCGGTCGACGGTGCACCTGGCGAAGTTGGTGCTGCGGGACATGGCTGAACGGGGAACGGGCAAGGTGTTGTTCACGTCGTCCATCGCGGCGACGATGCCCGGCTCGAACCAGGCGGTCTACAACGCGTCGAAGTCGTTCGTCCAGTCCTTCGCCGAAGCGGTGCGCGACGAGATGCGCGACAGCGACGTGACGGTGACGTCGCTCATGCCCGGCCCCACCGACACGAAGTTCTTCCAGCGCGGTGGCCTCGAGGACACCCCGCAGGCGCAGGTTCGCGACGATGCGGCGAAGGTCGCGCGGCAGGGCTACGACGCGTTGAAGCACAACCGGCAGAAGGTCGTTGCCTCCTCGCCGATGTCGAAGGCCATGGGCGTGATGAACAAGTTCACACCCGACGTGATCAAGGTTAGGGCCAACCGGCTGATGGCAACGCCGATGGGCCGCAAGTAACCCGATGAATGCGTGTGGCCGCCAACGGGTAGGCCACCGATGAACCCAGAAAAGGAGACTTTCATGCCAAATGAATTGCAGGGACGCAAGATCGCCATCCTCGCCGCTGACGGCGTCGAGAAGGTCGAGCTGGAGCAGCCTCGCGACGCCGTGCGCGACGCGGGCGGACAGACCGAATTGCTGTCGCTGGAGTCCGGTGAGATCGAGGCGCGCAACCACGACCTCGAACCGGCGGGCAGCTTTCCGGTGGATCGGGTCGTCGGTGACGCCAGCGTCGAGGAGTTCGACGGCTTGATCCTGCCGGGCGGCACCGTCAACCCGGACAAGTTGCGCCTCGACGAGTCGGCGGTTGCCTTCGTGCGCAACTTCGTTCAGTCCGGCAAGCCCGTCGCCGCCATCTGTCATGGGCCGTGGACGCTCGTCGAGGCCGACGTGGTGCGCGACCGGACCCTGACGTCGTACCCCAGCATCCGCACGGACCTCCGCAATGCGGGTGCCACGGTGGTGGACCAGGAGGTCTGCATCGACGGCAACCTGATCACCAGCCGGTCACCGAAGGACCTGCCCGCGTTCTGCCAGGCGATCACCGATCAGTTCGCCAACACGCCTGCCCACACCTGACCCGCCGTCCCATGGGGAAACCGATGCCAGGCCAGTCGGCCAGAGTGGTCATCACCGGCGCATCCAGCGGGATCGGCCAGGCCACTGCCGAACTCTTCGCTCGTCGCGGCGCCAAGGTGGTCGTCGCAGCGCGAAACCTCGACGCCCTCGACGAGGTGGCAGAGCGTTGTCGGGCAGCCGGCGGCGATGCCACGGCGGTGCAGACGGACGTCACCGACGTCGCGGCGGTGCGTGCACTCGCCGAGCGCGCCGTCGCGGAACTGGGCGGCATCGACGTCTGGGTGAGCAACGTCGGGGTCGGAGCGATCGGTCGCTACCAGGACACGCCGATGGAGGCGCACGAGCGAGTGATCCGAAGCAA
>JAQSXQ010000130.1 GCA_029256565.1 Mycobacterium sp. | reverse complement strand
CCGCGTCATGCGCGCTGGCTTTCCCGGGTCGCTTCGCTCCTGCCCTCCGGCTGACTCCGGCGCCCGCGCACCAGCTTTCCCGGCCGGGCATCGGTCGGCACGCCGTGCTCGGCGATGACCTCACCGGCGACGATCGTCGCCACGTAACCGTCGGCCGTCTGATCGAGGCGGCGGCCACCGGCGGGCAGGTCGTGGGCGACGACCGGCCGGTGCAGCGACATCGCCGCGTGGTCGATGACGTTGATGTCGGCCTTGCAACCGACGGCCAGGCGACCCCGGTCGCCCAGTCCAGCCACCCGCGCCGCCGTCGCCGAGGCCGAGCACCACGTCGTCGCGGCGGATCAGCTCGGCCACCGTGTCCAGCGAGCCGTCGCGGAAGTTGGCCAGCGTGACCAGCAGCATCGCGTGTCCGTCGTCGTCGAGCAGGCGGTCGTAGGCCTCCTCCAGGGCAGTGACGCCGCGCGCACGGGCCCGGGCGGTGATGCTGTCGGACGCGGCGGGCTCGTAGTTCGGCGGATCGCCCAGCGGAAAGATCCAGTCGAAGGCCTGCACCGCGAACATCAGCGGATGCCCGCCCGGGGCGGGGGAGTCGTTCAGGATGCGTTCGCGCACTTCGGGTTTGCGCATCTCCGCGACGCGTTCGGCGAGCGGCAGGTGTGCGATCTCCTGGTAGGCGGGGTACATCACGAACGGGTTGCCCGACAGTTCGAGGCCGATCACCAAACCGATCGGCCGGGGGAAGACCTGCGCACTGACATCCCCGCCGTTCGCATTCGCCTTCTCCACCATGGTCAGCGCGCCGAGGAAGAACGGATCGCCCGCGTTGCCGATCGCCAACGTGAACGTGACCGGCAGGCCGACGTCCTCGGCCACGTCGAACACCGTCTTCAGCGCGGGTTCGTAGTCACCTGCGACGAGGTCCGGCACGAACTGGATGAGCCCGCCGCCGCCGTCGTCGATACCCCGGGCGATCGCCTCGAACTCCGCGTACGCGGCACCGTAACTCGGTATGGGCTGGCCACTTTCGCTCTTGTGCAGCGTGAGCTGAGACGAGGCGAATCCCAGCGCGCCGACCCGGACGGCTTCCTCGGCGAGCTTGCGCATCAACTCGAGGTCCTCGGGGGTCGCCGGCTCGCGCTCCACGCCGCGCCTGCCCATCACGTACACCCGCAGCGGCGAGTGCGGCAGGAACGCGGCCACGTCGATGTCACGGGCGCGGCCGTCGAGTGCGTCGAGGAACTCGGGAAAGGTCTCCCACGTCCACGGCAGCCCATCGACCATCACCACGCCGGGGATGTCCTCGACGCCTGCCATGACGTCGACCAGCGTCTCGTGGTCCTCCGGTCGGCACGGTGCGAAGCCGACGCCGCAGTTGCCCATCACCGCGGTCGTCACGCCGTGGGCCGACGACGGCGTCATGCGGTCCGACCAGATGGCCTGGCCGTCGTAGTGGGTGTGCAGGTCGACGAAACCGGGTGTGACGAGCAGGCCGGTGGCGTCGATCTCGCGCGTCGCGGGCCCGTCGACGGTGCCGATGGCGGTGATGACGCCGTCGGCGATCGCCACGTCGCCGACGTAGGGCTCACCGCCGAGGCCGTCCACGATGGTGCCGTTGCGGATGATCAAGTCAGGGGCCATGAGCTGAATGTACGACGGCCCGAAAGCGAAGGACGACGAAGTCGAAGGATGCGAGGATGGGCATGTGATCGACCACTTCGGAATCCTCAGTGCGGACTTCGGCAAGGCCAAGGAGTTCTACGACTCGGTGCTGCGGGTGCTCGACTTCGAGCGGCAGATGGACGTCGGCCCGGCCGTCGGGTACGGCACGGCGGGCAAGCCCGACTTCTGGGTCGAGGACGCGGGCGACCGGCCGGTGGGCGCGCCGCTGCACTTCGCGTTCTCCGCGCCCAGTCCCGAGAGCGTGCAGGCGTTCTATCACGCCGCGCTCGCACTCGGCGCCGAGCCGCTGCACGAGCCGCGGATCTTCGACGAGTACCACCCGAACTACTACGGCGCGTTCGTGCGGGACCCCGACGGCAACAACGTCGAGGCCGTGTTTCACGGAGGCGCGCCGGCGCCGACCGACGGCGACGGCGGCGGGCCGAAGGGCTAGGCCGCCGAGGCCTCCCGACGCCTGCCTGCGATCAGCAGTGCCAGCAGCGCGATCCACGCCACCGCAGCGACGACGACCGCCGCCGTGACGATCGCCTGCCCGGCGTGCAGCATGGCGGGTCCGAACCAGTGGCTCAGCAGGGATTCGGTGTTGCCCGAGTCGTCGAAGTCGGCGATCGCCGCGCCGAACACGACCATCGCCACCCAGACGGCGACCTGTGCGTAGGCCTGCCGGGTCGTGAACCGCCGCCCGGGTTGGCGGAACGCCAGGAACGTCGTGATGCCGAGCAGGATCAGCAGAACCGGAACCGCGGTGAACAACAGGATGAGGAACATCCAGCCCCACGGCACGCCGAACGCTGCCCGTCCCAGCCACACCCACGCGATCAGGAGCAGGTTGAGTGGGATGCTCAGCCAGAGGACCGACCTGCCGAAGGATTCCATCATCAGAACCTAGGCGTAACTTTGGCGGACATGGCGACCTCATCCAGCGCGTCGGACGCCCCCTCGGATTCAGGGGCGGTCCGCGAACTCCTCCGCGACTCGTTCACCCGGTTGATCGAGCATGCCGACGACCTCACCGACGGGCTCACCGAGGAGGTCGCGCTGTACCGCGCGACGCCGGAGGCGAACACCATCGCGTGGCTGCTGTGGCACAGCGCGCGAGTGCAGGACGCGCAGCTGTGTGACATCGCAGGCGTCGAGCAGGTCTGGCTCCGCGAGGGCTGGGTGGACCGGTTCGGGCTCGACCTGCCCCGCGACGCGCACGGCTACGGCCATACGCCCGAGGAGGTCGGCAAGGTCAAGGCGCCGGCCAGCCTGCTCGCCGGCTACTACCACGCCGTACACCGCGTGACGCTGGAGTTCGTGGCCAGCGTGACCCCCGAGGAACTCGAGCGCGTGATCGACGAGCAGTGGGACCCGCCCGTCACCGCGAGTGCGCGGCTCGTCAGCATCATCGACGACTGTGCGCAGCACCTCGGGCAGGCGGCCTACGTGCGAGGCATCGCGACCTGAATGAGCGGACCCGCGATCCGCTGGTGGCCCGTGGTCGGGCTCTCGGCGGTGTTCCTGCTTGGCCTGGTGGTCGGGAAGCGCTCGACGCCACTCGACGACTGGTTCTCCAACACCGGTGAGCTCCATCCCGATCTGGGGTACCTGCTGTTCTTCACCGATCCGCCCGTCATCGCGCTGCTCATGGCCGTCGCGCTGATCACCGCGCTGTGGCGCAAGCAGTGGCGGCTCGCCGCCGCGGTGGTGGCTGCGCCCGCCGTCGCGCTGGTTCTGATGCGGGTGCTCAAGCGCGTGTTCGGGCGGACCAAGGGCGAGTATCCCGAGACGCTGGCCTACCCGAGCGGGCACGTGACGGTGACCGTGGCCGTGCTCGGCATGGTGGTCATCGTGGCGGGCGCGCGGCTGTGGGCGGTGGTCGCGGCGTCGGCGGCGGCCGTGCTCGCCGCCGCAGGCCAGTCGTTCACCTACCACTACTTCACCGACACGATCGGCGCCCTGCTGCTCGCCACCTCGGTCGTCTGCGTGGCCGCGATGACCGTCGGACTTGACAGGTGTCAACCCGGGTGCGACGTGCGTCACAGCACTGGCTAGCATGGAGGCATGACAGCAACGCCTGAAGTCGACGCCGGAGCGAATTCCAAGGACGTCGCCACCATCCTCAACCCCGCCACCGGCGAGGTCGCAGGCACGGTCCGCTGGACCGACCCCGCCGACGTCGCCCGCATCGCCACCGGTCTGCGGCAGGCGCAGCGCGAATGGGAGGCCCGCGGCGCCGCGGGCCGGGCCAAGGTGCTCGCCCGCTACGCGGTCTGGCTCGGCGACCACCGCGCGGAGATCGAGTCGCTGCTGATCAAGGAGACCGGCAAGTCCGCCACCGACGCCGCGCAAGAGGTGCCGATGCTGCTGATGATCCTGTCGTACTACGTCAGGACCATGGAGAAGGCGCTGGCGCCGGAGAACCGTCCCGCCGCGCTGCCGTTCCTGTCGATCAAGAAGATCACCGTGCACTACCGGCCCCGCGCGCTGGTCGGGATCATCGCGCCGTGGAACTACCCGGTCGCCAACGCGCTCATGGACGCGATCGGCGCACTGGCCGCAGGCTGTTCGGTACTGCTGAAGCCGTCCGAGCGCACGCCGCTGACCGCCGAGGTGCTGATGCGCGGCTGGATCGACTCCGGCGCACCCGAGGTGCTCGCACTCGCCCAGGGCGCGCGTGAGGTGTCCGAGGCCGTCATCGACAGCTCCGACTTCATCCAGTTCACCGGCTCCAGCGCGACCGGCGCCAAGGTGATGGAGCGCGCCGCCCGCCGGTTGACCCCCGTCAGCCTCGAGCTCGGCGGCAAGGACCCGATGCTCGTGCTCGACGACGCCGACGTCGAACTGGCCGCCCACGCCGCGGTGTGGGGCGCGTTCTTCAACGCCGGCCAGACCTGCGTCTCGGTCGAGCGGGTGTACGTCATGGAGCAGGTCTACGAACAGTTCGTCGACGCCGTGGTGCGCGACGTGAAAGCCCTCAAGATGGGTGCCGGCGAGGGCAACGCCTTCGGCGCGCTGATCGACGAGGGCCAGGTCGCCGTCACCGAGAAGCACGTCGCCGACGCGCTGGCCAAGGGTGCCAAGGTGCTCACCGGCGGCAAGCGCCCGTCGGGCCCTGGCAGCTTCTACGAGCCCACCGTGCTCGTCGACGTCGACCACTCGATGGCCTGCATGACAGACGAGACCTTCGGACCGACGCTGCCGATCATGAAGGTGTCCAGCGTCGCCGAGGCCGTCCGCCTGGCCAACGACAGCCAGTACGGACTCAGCGCCGCGGTGTTCTCTCGCAACCTCGAGCGCGCCAATGACGTTGCGCTGCAACTGGATTGCGGCGGCGTCAACGTCAACGACGTCATCTCCAACCTGATGTGCACCACCGCGCCGATGGGCGGCTGGAAGACCTCGGGCATCGGCGCCCGGTTCGGCGGACCCGAAGGACTGCGCAAGTACTGCCGCATCGAGACGGTGGTCGCACCGCGCACCAACGTCGGCGCCGGCGGCAACTACTACAACAACTCGCCGAAGGCGCTCAAGCGGATGAACACGATGATGACCAAGCTGGCCCTCATCCGGCCCAAGCGAATCGCGAAGTAGCGTGCGCGGATTCGACACACCTGCCGTTCACCTCGGCGTCACCGCAGCTTTGGCGGCGGTCGATACCTTCGGGCGGTGAGCTTGGACATCGACCTCGACCGCTACACCGTCCGCGACGACGACGACGACGATCCGCAACTGCTGCTCGTCCCGGGCGGCGAGGTCGTCGACACCTGGCGCGAGAACTACCCGTACGACGAGCGCATGCGGCGCGAGGACTACGAGGAGCAGAAGCGGCTGCTGCAGATCGAACTGCTCAAGCTGCAGAAGTGGAGCCAGTCGCACGGGCACCGACACGTCATCGTGTTCGAGGGCCGTGACGCCGCAGGCAAGGGCGGCACCATCAAGCGGTTCATGGAGCACCTGAACCCGCGCGGCGCCCGCGTCGTCGCGCTGGAGAAGCCCACCGAGCGCGAGACCACGCAGTGGTACTTCCAGCGTTACGTCAAGCACCTGCCCGCCGCAGGGGAACTCGTGCTGTTCGACCGGTCCTGGTACAACCGCGCGGGGGTCGAACGGGTGATGGGGTACTGCACGCCCAAGCAGCACGCCGAGTTCATCCGCCAGGCACCGTTGTTCGAGCAGATGCTGGTCAACGACGGCATCAGCCTCACGAAACTGTGGTTCTCGGTCACCCAGGCCGAGCAGCGCACCCGGTTCACGATCCGTCAGGTCGACCCCGTTCGGCAGTGGAAGCTGTCGCCCACCGACCTGGCCTCGCTGGACAAGTGGGAGGACTACACGACGGCCAAGGAAGACATGTTCGCGTGGACGGACACCGAGATCGCGCCGTGGACCGTGGTGAAGAGCAACGACAAGAAGCGCGCCCGGATCAACGCCATGCGCTACGTCCTCGGTAAGTTCGACTACGACAACAAGGATCACGACGTGGTCGGCCAGGCCGATCCGCTCATCGTGGGGCGTGCACTGGCCGACTGACGGCCCCGCGTCGCGACTGAACTGACGCGGCCCGCGTCCCGACCGACAGGAGGACGCGTCCGTGCGGTTCGTCGCGACGCTCCTGGCGTGGCTGGTGACCACGGTGGCCCTGGCC
>JAQSXQ010000129.1 GCA_029256565.1 Mycobacterium sp. | reverse complement strand
ATGCTGCACCTGCTCATCGGCTACGTCATCACCAGGATCAACCTGGGGCGCGGGGGCAACGCCGACCCGTCGGGCGCCTTGGAGACGGTCGCGGAGCGCAGCGACGGAGTGGTCATCCTGTGGGCCGTCGCGGTCGCACTCGTCCCGCTCACGGTGTGGCGTCTGACCGAGGCACTGCTCGGTCTGCATCCCGCGGAGGGCGGCAGGGATCCGAACGACGCGAGCGTCGCCAGCAGGCTCAAGGCGCTCGGGCTGCTGGCCGTGTACTGCGGCGTCGGTTACACCACGGTGCGATTCGCCGTCGGCAGCCGTCAATCGAGTAGCGAACAGAACGCGGGGCTGAGTGCCATCCTCATGCAGACGGGTTCGGGCCGGGTCGCGCTGGCCGGGGTCGGCGTGGTGGTGATGGTCGTCGGCGGCTACTTCGCCTACAAGGGAGCATCGCGGAACTTCCTGGGAGACCTGACGACACCAGGCAACCCGGTGATCGTCGTCCTTGGCGTCTACGGGTACGTGGCCGAGGGGATCGTGCTGTGCCTGGCCGGTCTGTTGGTGATCGTCGCGGCGATACGCGTCGACCCGCAGCAGGCGACCGGTCTCGATGCCGCGGTCAAGGCGCTCGGCGCGACGCAGGCCGGCAGTGTGTTGTTGGCGTTCGCCGCACTGGGATTCGCCGCCTATGGCCTGTACAGCTTTGCGCTGGCCCGCTACGCACGGATGTGATCATGAAACGCGTTGTGTGATCATGGTTTTCGCTACCGGAGAATGGCGTTAACGAGCGATCGAGCGCACACTGGTGAAAGACAAGGTCTTGCAATTCGAATGGATGGTGACGTCGCGATGGCGACGAGGTCGAAACTTCACGTGCGCCAGGCGGCGCGCGATGGCGCGACCGTCCTCCTGGCCGACGGGGTCCTCGACAGCACCACCTATCTCCAACTGCGCGACACGATCATCAAGGCGGCCCTCGACGAGCCCGTCGCGGTCGTGGTGAACATCAGCGCACTACGGGTGCCTGCCTCCTCGGCCTACGCGGTGCTGACGAGCGCCCGCTGGCAGGTGAGCCGCTGGCCGGACGTCCCGGTGCTGGTCGTGTGCGGTCACGCCCCCGGTCGGGATGCGCTGCGCAAGCAGGGGATCGACCGCTGGATACCGGTGCACGACAGTCTCGACTCCGCCGTCGCCGGATTGGACGACCTGACGCACCGCATGCGCCGCAGGCGCAGAGCAGAGCTACCCACCGGTGCCGCGAGCGCGCGGTATGCCCGCGAATTGGTCACCGAGTGGCTGTGGGACTGGGGACAGGGCGACAAGATCCCCACGGCGAAGGTCGTCACCACCGAGCTGGTGATGAACGTCTTCGCACACACCGACAGCGTGCCCATGCTCAGCGTGGAGTCCCGGGACGATTCCATCACGATCACGGTGTCCGACCGGAGCAGCGCGGCGCCGGCCAGGATCGAACGCGATCCCGACGACTTCCGGCTGTCCGGCCTGCACATGGTCGCAGCGCTGACCGATACGTGGGGCTGGGCGCCCAGTATCGACGGCAAGACCGTGTGGGCGACCATCACGTCGTAGCCCGCCGGCTAGTCGACGGTGCTCGCCAAGGCCTGCAACGTCTGCTCGGCGGTGTACCTGGGGCGCCAGCCGAGTTCCGTCCGGGCCTTGCTCGTGTCCATGACCGTCGATGCCCGACCCGCGTGCAGCCACTCGAGCGCAGACGGCACGAACGGCAGCCGGGCGATCACCTCGGACGTGGCGACCGCCGCGACGTGCGGAACCTTGATCGGTCTCGCACCCAGCGCCGCGCCGACGTCCGACATGGACAGCAGTCCGTCCCCGGCGATGTTGTAGGCGCCGGGCGCCGCGGTGGTCGTGGTAGCGGCCAGGGCGATCGCAGAGGCGACGTCGTCGTGGTGCACCAGTTGCAGGGGCGTGCCGGGGTCGGGGAACGGCGGCTTGAGCAGGGGCACGGCCCGGGTCACCCGGCGGACGACGCTCGGCAGCTGGTTCCACGGCATGGCGTCGGCCAGCGCGGGCGCCTTCGGGCCCGCCACGATGCACGGCCGCAGCACGTAGACCTCGAGGGACGAGCCTGCGGTCGTCTCGGCCAGGGCTTCCTCGCACGCCGCCTTCTGCTCGGAGTAGTAGTGCTCCGGAGTCCCGCGCGTCGGGACGTCCTCGGTGATGGGCACCGGATTGTCGGCGTGGTAGCCGTAGGCCGCCACCGACGAGGTGTACACCAGCCGGCGCGGTCGGGCGGCGGCCACCGTGGCCTCGAATACGTTGCGGGTGCCCGCGAGGTTGATCCGGGCGCTCTCCTCCCGCGAACCCATGATGATGAACGCCAGGTGCACGACGACGTCGACGTCGGCGACGAGCCCGTCGACGGCATCGCGGTCGAGGATGTCGCCTTGGCGGTACACCGTCTTCGTCCAGCCGCGCGCCTTCGGGTCGAACGGTCGACGTGCCATGCCGACGATCTGCTCCACGTCGGGATGGTCCTCCAGGGCCTCGATCGTCGAGATGCCGATCTCACCCGTTGGCCCGGTGACGGCGACGCGCAAAGCCATGACCTGGCTGTTCCCGATCCCGAAATGCCGAAACGTCGGCCGCGGTCAGCGCGTCGGCAGCGTGCCGCTGACGTAGACGATCTCGCCGAGCGGATCGTCGGCGTCGGGCAACTCGGGCAGCGGCACGTCATGCCGGGCGAACAGGTCCGGCCTCGGCACGCCGGTCATCTGCCAGCCCAGCGCCGTCAGGTAGTCCATGACGTTGTTGCGTTCTCCGTGGTAGATCAGCGACGGCATGTCCAGCTCGAGACCGTGCTCGCGCATGCTCGCCGTCGACTCCCTGGCCTTCTCGACGTCGAACGTCTTGAGGCCGGGAACGTACTCGGTCGCGACGGTGCTGCCCGGCGCGCTGAGACGATTCACGTTGTCGAACAACAGGTCCTGCGCCTCCGGCGGCAGGTAGATGAGCAGCCCCTCTGCGCACCAGGCCGTCGGTGCGCCTGCGTCGAAGCCCGCCGCTACCAACGCGGCGGGCCAGTCCTCGCGCAGATCTATCGCCACCGTGCGCCGCTCGGCGGTCGGTTCCGCACCGATGCCGGCCAGCGTGGTGGTCTTGAACTCGATGACCGCGGGTTGGTCGATCTCGTAGACGACGGTGCCGTCCGGCCAGGGCAGCCGGTACGCGCGGGAGTCGAGGCCCGAGGCCAAGATCACCGCCTGGCGTATCCCGTTCCCCGTCGCCTCGACGAAGTAGTCGTCGAAGAACCGAGTTCGCAGCGCCATCTCGTCGATCCGGGCCTGCATCGTCGCAACCGACGACGGGTCGATCATGGCCATGTCGAGTTCGCCGTCGACGAGCTTGGTGAAGAAGTCGATGCCGACCGCGCGCACCAGTGGCGCCGCAAACGGGTCGTCGATCAGGCCTCGTTCGTCGCGGCTCGCCACCGCGCGGCCTGCGGCGACCAGCGTGGCGGTCGCCCCCACGCTCGACGCGAGATCCCAGCTGTCGCCCTCGGTACGTGCCATGCCTCGACGCTACTGATCTTGGTGCCGGTGGTCGAGGCTCGTCACTCCGGCCAGGCGTTGGCGAGGATCACGTCGACGAAGTCGGTACGGACGAACGACGGGTCATAGTGCGCGAGGACGTCGGCGTTGACGGTCCCGAACGTGGAGTCGGGACGCTGCCGGACGCCTTCGGTGAAGGCGTGCAGGATCCGCTGCTTGAACCCGGGCCGCGGGTGCGCCGCGGTGACGGCGTCGCGCACCTCGTCGGTGAGCGCGTCGCGTCCGATCCCGAGCACGTCGGTTTCGACGCCTGCGGTGACGAGCGCGGTTTCGGGATCGAGGAACTCCGGGACACCGGGCGTGGTGTGCAGTGCGATGCCCAGCCACACCTTGCGCGCGTCTGACGCGTCGACGCCGTGCCCAAGGAGGAAGTCACGCGCGGCGTTCGCTCCGTCCACCTCGAAGCGCAGCGGCGAGGAGGTGCGGTACGGCTCGGTGAGGCCGATGTCGTGGAACATCGCACCGACGTAGAGCAGTTCCAGATTGGGGTCGAGTCCACGTCGACGGCCCTGCAACGCCCCGAACAGGAACACCCGGCGGGAGTGGTGGAACAGCAGGTCGTCTTCGGCCTCGCGGATGAACTCGGTGGTGGCGCGTACCAGCGGGGTGTCGGGGATCTCGATGCCGGCGATGGTGGTGGGAAGTGATGTGGTCATGCTCCGAGTCTGCGGCGGAGCCGGGCACCCGTGACGTGTCTGATCTGCCGCCTTTCCCTCAGTTTGCGACACAATGAGGGCGTGGACGGACAGCGGGACGTGGTGATCGTCGTGTTCGACGGGGTCAAGCTGCTGGACGCCGTGGGTCCCGCCGAGGTGTTCGCCGAGGCCAACCGGTTCGGCGCGAACTACCGAATTCGATTCGCCTCGTTGGACGGGCGCGAGGTGACGACGTCGGTCGGCTCGAGCTTCGCGGCCACCGAGGCGCTGTCCGCGGTCGGGTCCGTCGACACGGTCCTCGTGGCCGGCGGCGACGACCTCGTCGGTAGGCCGATGGACCCGCGACTGGTCGAGGGCGTGCGTCTGGTCGCGCCACGCGCGCGCCGGCTGGCGTCGATCTGCACCGGGGCGTTCATCCTGGCTCGAGCCGGGCTCCTCGACGGACGACGCGCCACCACGCACTGGCGTCACACCCGCTTGCTGGCCAACGCGTTTCCCGAGGTCCGGGTCGAGCCCGACGCCATCTTCGTCGAGGACGGCGACGTGTTCACCTCGGCCGGGGTGTCGGCGGGCATCGACCTCGCTCTGGCACTGGTGGAGATCGACCACGGCAGCCCGCTGGTTCGCGACGTGGCGCGATCGCTGGTGGTCTACCTGAAGCGCGCGGGCGGGCAGTCGCAGTTCTCGGTCCTCGTCGAGTCCAACCCGGCGCCGCAGTCGGCGCTGCGCGCGGTGACCGATGCGATCACCGCAGACCCGGGCGCCGACCTCGGCGTCAAGGCACTGGCGTCGCACGCGGCCTTGAGCACGCGTCAACTCACCCGGCTGTTCCACTCGGAGCTGGGGACCACACCCGCGAAGTACGTGGAGATGGTGCGCGTCGACATCGGCCGCGCAGCGCTCGACGCCGGCCATGGCGTCGCCGAGAGCGCGCGTCGTGCCGGGTTCGGCAGCGCCGAGACGTTCCGCCGCGTGTTCGTCGCGAACCTCGGTGTGTCCCCGAAGGCGTATCGCGACAGATTCCGCACGGCCACCGCCTAGGGCACCATTCGGCTGCACGATCGACGCGCGATCGAGACGGTCCCGTGACACGCGCTGGTGGTGAGCCCTGCACACTCGCGGCGGTCGATAACGATTGGGAACCAAAGCCATTCGACGCGAGGTACGACGGCGGGCATCGGTCGCGGGGATCACTACGGTTGCGTCCGTGCAGCGCCGAACAGCCCTCAAACTCCCGCTCCTGGTCGCCGCAGGCGCAGCGCTGTCGAAGGTGCCGAGCGCGCAGGCAGAAGGCGTCCGGTGGACGGCCGAGCGCGCCAACACCTGGTATCAGGCGCAGGGATGGCTGGTCGGCCCGAACTACATTCCGGCGACCGCGATCAACCAGCTCGAGATGTTCGGCCCCGGCACGTACGACCCGCAGCGCATCGACGCCGAACTGCGCGTCGCCCAGCAGGTCGGGTTCAACACCGTCCGGGTCTTCCTGCACGACCTGCTGTGGGCTCAGGACCGCGCAGGCTTCCAACGCCGTCTCGCCCAGTTCGTCACGATCGCTGCCAGCAAGGGCATCAAGCCGATGTTCGTGTTCTTCGACTCGTGCTGGAACCCGCATCCCAAACTCGGACGCCAGACCGCACCGTGGCCAGGGGTCCACAATTCGGGCTGGGTGCAGAGCCCCGGCGCCGACCGCATGGACGACCCCGTCTACGCAGCGACGCTGCGCGACTACGTCACCGGCGTCATGACCCAGTTCCGCAACGACCAGCGGGTGCTGGCGTGGGACCT
>JAQSXQ010000128.1 GCA_029256565.1 Mycobacterium sp. | reverse complement strand
GCCGTCGCAACAGCGACTCGACCAACGACTGTTCCTGAGTGCCGTCGTGCCCGAGGCTGGTGACGAACACGGCCATGTCCACTTCCCTGGCACGTACCTCCACAGCGCGGGCGATGGACGCGAAGAAGGGATCGTCGATGTCAGGGACGGCCACTCCGATGGCCGCGGAATGTCCTGTGCGGAAAGAGGTTGCCATGGTGTTCGGGACATAGTTGAGCGACTCCAACGCGGCGGAGACACGAGCGCGAGTCTCGGGATCGACGTGCGGATCGTCGTTGTACACCCGTGACACCGTCTTGGCGCTCACCTTGGCCAGCGCCGCGACGTCCTGCATCGTGGCCATTCGTTAACCTCCCTCCTTGACGACTTCGATCATGCGCAGGTATAGCCGCCGTCGATCGGTAGCGAGACCCCCGTGATCATCGACGCGTCGTCACTGAGCAGAAAGGCGATCGGCGCGGCGATTTCGTCCTCGGTGGCCCATCTTCCCAGTGGCATCTGCTTCAGGAAGGGTACTTCGATCTCGGGGCGTCCCCAGTAGAACGCGGACATCTCCGTCATGACGACAGTCGGGTTGACACTGTTGACCCGGATACCGTGACCACCGAGTTCCAGCGCGGCGACGCGGGTGATGTTGTCCAACGCCGCCTTGGACGATCCGTAGGAGATGTGCCCCGGTAGCGCAACGAGACTGGCCTGGCTGGAGACGTTCACGATCGAACCGGTGCCGGCCTCGATCATCGACGGCGCCGCGTACTTGATGACGAGCAGGCTGCCGCGCGCGTTGATGCTCATGACCTTGTCGAAGACGGAGACGTCGGTGTCCTGCGGGGTCGCGATCTCACCGCCGAAGCCGCCGCAATTCACGACGCCGTAAAGCTCGAGGCCGCTCACAGCCTCGCGAATGCTGTCCTCGGAGGTCAGGTCGAAGGGAAGCGGGCGTGCGCCGGTTTCCCTGGACAGCTCGACCAGGGCGTCCTCGGACTGGCCCGATGCGATGACGTCGGCCCCGTCGGCGACGAGTCGTCGGACCGTCGCCCCGCCGATGCCCCCGCTCGCACCGGTTACCAAGATCGTCCGGCCGTCGAACTGAGGCATGAGCTCCACCTTCTCTTCGCTAGGGATGACACCGATGTCAAGCGCTCTCTCGATGACTCCGATGACACCGGTGTCATGACGGTACCTCACCACCGCATCAGGGCGGCGAAAATGCCGATAGTTGCTGGTGAGGCCGATGTTGTCGAGCGTCTGCATCGATTCTCGGCAACCTCGAAAGAGCGTCCCCATGTCACCGATGACATGAATTTTCCGGAAAGGGGTGACAAACCGCAGTCGTGTGGGTCACACTCGTCTGCATCGAACCCGACCGAGAGGTCGACGGCATCGCAGCCACTTCGTTCCCACAGGGCGTGCGAGAGCCTCTGCGAAGGATGAAGATGACACGAACAGACGACCGGTCGGTACGCGTGACTGCACCGCAGACGCCAATCCTGGAAGCGAGGGCGTTGACGAGAAGCTTCGGAAACGTCCGGGCGCTCGACGGCGCCGACTTCGACATCTACCCCGGCGAGGTGGTTGCGCTGATCGGCGACAACGGTGCCGGCAAGTCGACGATGGTGAAGGCGCTGTCCGGCAGTCTCGCTCTCGATTCGGGAGACATCCTGTTCGACGGATCGCCGGTCGATCTCGACAGCCCAACGGCCGCCGCTGATCTCGGTATCGAAACGGTCTTCCAGGATTTGGCGCTGGCGCCACACCTCAACGCCGCCCAGAACATGTTCCTGGGCCGCGAGAAGCCGGCGAAGGGCATACTCGGCCGATTGGGTTTCATGGACGCGCCCGCGATGCGCAGGGAATCGCAAGAGGCACTGGACATGCTGGGCGCGACGGTACGCAGCCTCACCGATCCGGTCGGCGCGATGTCGGGGGGACAGCAGCAGGCCATCGCCATCGCACGCGCGGTCGCTTGGGCCAAGGGCGTTGTCTTCCTGGACGAGCCCACCGCTGCCCTCGGCGTCGTGCAGACCCGCAACGTGCTCGACACGATCCGCCGCGTCGCCGACAACGGGGTGGCGGTGGTCTTCATCAGCCACTCGATGCCGCACGTGATGGAGGTGGCCGACCGCATCCAAGTACTGCGAATGGGAAAGCGCGTGGCCGCTCTCGACGCCAAGAACACGTCCATGGAGGAACTCGTCGGTGCAATGACCGGCGCAACGGCTGGAGCAGCATCGTGAGCCATCAGACGATCTCCTCGACCATCGTGCCGCCACCGCCTGGTGACCGGCCCTCAGGAAACACGTTGGCGTTCATCGACACGGTGCGAAACCTGGCTCGTGTCCAGGTCTTTCAGATCGTGCTCGTCCTGGTCGCCATCTGCGTCATCTTCTCGATCCTCGCACCGGGCAGCTTCCCCGAGTGGAGCAATGCCCGCCAGATCATCCAGAACGTGTCGATCCTGGCGATTCTGGGCATCGGCATGACGTTCGTCATCGTCACCAGCGGTATCGACCTCTCGGTCGGGTCCGTGCTGGTGTTCTCCGGTGTCGTTGCGGCAAAAGCCATGCGGGCCATCGGCGGGGACGGCTGGGGAGTCGCAGCGGTTGGCGTCGTCGTCGCTGTGCTCTGCGGCCTCGCGTGGGGACTTCTGAACGGGTTCCTGATCGGCAAGGCGAAGGTGCCACCGTTGATCGTCACGCTCGGCACGCTCGGCGGTGCGCTGGGCCTGTCTCAGGTCATCACCGGGGGTGTCGACATCCGCGACGTTCCCCCCGTGCTGGTCGACACGATCGGCTACGGAAACCTGCCGTCCACGACGCTTCCGTTGATCTCCGTCATCGCTTTGGTGTTCGTGGTGGTGTTCGGGATTGTGTTGCACCGCACCAAGTTCGGCCTGTACACCTTCGCCATCGGATCAAAGCAGCAGTCAGCCCGCCGCGTGGGAATCAAGGTCGATCTACATCTGGTCAAGGTCTACGCGCTGTCCGGCGCCCTCGCCGGCCTGGCCGGCATCCTCTCGCTCTCCCAGTACGGCACGACGGCCATCGCCGGTCAGTCGCAGACCAATCTCAACGTCATCGCGGCGGTCGTCATCGGCGGCACCTCGCTGTTCGGTGGCGTCGGCACCATGTTCGGCACCGTGATCGGTCTTTTCATCCCGGCGGTCCTGCAGAACGGTTTCGTCATCATCGGTGTCCAACCGTTCTGGCAGCAGGTCGCGGTGGGCGCCGTGCTCATCGTGGCCGTCTACTTCGACCAGCGTCGCAGAGACGCCGCCAGCCGCGGCCAATCGTCGAACTCGTTGAAGAAGCTGTGGTCGAAAGGCCCATAGCCGGTACCGCGCAGCAACGCTGATCCACCACCCCACCAAAGAAAGCCGACCATGATCACATCACGCACCGCCGTCGTTGCCCTGGCCGTAACCTCGGTATCCGCCGCAGTGCTCGCCGGATGCTCGTCGGACTCCGGCAGCAGCAATGGCAGTGGCAAGATCGCCTTCATCCAGGGCGTCAGCGGAGACGAGTTCTACATCAGCATGCAGTGCGGAATCGAAGCGGCCGCAGAGAGTGCCGGCATCACCGTCGACACCCAGGGCCCGGCCAAGTTCGATCCGACGCTGCAGAAGCCGATCGTCGATTCGGTCGTGGCGTCACGCCCGTCCGCCATTCTCATCGCCCCCACCGATGTCGCGGCGATGCAGGCCCCCCTTGCCGCCGCAGCCAAGGCGGGCATCAAGGTCGTCCTGGTTGACACCACCGTCCAGGATCCGTCCATCGCGGTCTCGGCCATCTCGTCGGACAACGTGGGCGGAGGAGCCGAGGCGTTCAAGGCGATCGAATCCCTGAATCCCAATGGCGGCAAGATCCTGGTCATCTCCACAGATCCCGGCATCTCCACCGTCGACGCCCGCGTCCAGGGCTTCAAGGACGCCGCGGCGAAGAACCCGAGGTTCAACTATCTCGGCGTGCAGTACAGCCACAACGACCCGGCCGAAGCAGCCAAACTCGTGTCCGCCGCCCTGTCCAAGGACCCCGACATCGTCGGCGTCTTTGCGACCAATACGTTCGCTGCCGAGGGCACCGCCACTGGAGTCCGGCAGGCGAACAAGCAGGATCAGGTCAAGATCGTCGGATTCGACGCCGGTCCCGCCCAGGTCAAGCAGCTTCGGGAGGGCACCGTCCAAGCGCTGATCGCCCAGCAGCCCGACACCATCGGCACCGACGGAGTCGAGCAGGCGGTCAACGCCCTGAACGACCGCCCGGTCACCAAGGACATCTCCACCGGGTTCCACATGATCACCGCCGACAATATCGACGGCGAGGGCGCCAACTACATCTACAAGTCCTCCTGCTGACCCTCTTTCCGGACCCTGCTCACGGTGGCGCTCCTTGAGTCTCGGGGGCGTCACCGTGCTTCACCGCCATCAGGAGACCGTTCGTGACCGACTTGCGACGCACCACCCTGACCGATCTACTGCCGACGGTCACCGTCCCGCAGTATGAAACGGGCAACACAGGCTGCGCCATCGTGCATTTCGGGGTAGGGGCGTTCCACCGAGCGCACCAGGCGATGTACCTCGACCGCATCCTCACAGCCGGACACACCGACTGGACGGAATGCGGAGTAGGTGTGCTCGCCGGCGATGCAAAGATGCGTGACGTTCTGAACCGCCAAGACCACCTCTACACGTTGATCACCGTCGCCCCGGACGGCGGCCGCGACGCCCGGGTAATCGGTGCGATCACCGACTACCTGTACGCCCCGGACGATCCGCAGGCCGTCATCGACGTCTTGGCCTCTCCCACAACGCGAATCGTGTCGCTGACCATCACCGAAGCCGGCTACGGGGTCAGCGACGAAACCGGCGAGTTCGAACCACGCGACGAGGATGTCCTACGCGATCTCAACGATATGACCGCACCGGCGAGTGTGTTCGGCCTCCTGACCGCCGGACTGGCATTGCGCCGTGACCGCGGCATAGCCCCGTTCACGGTGATGTCCTGTGACAACATCGAACACAACGGTTCGGTCGCACGGAAGGCACTCACCACCTTCGCGTGGCATCACGATGCCGACCTCGCCTCCTGGATCGATCAGTACGTCGCATTCCCCAGCTCCATGGTCGACCGCATCACCCCCGCAACGACGCCTGCGGTGATCGCCGACGTCCTTGGGGAGTTCGCCATCGATGACGAGTGGCCGGTGCGATCCGAGTCGTTCGTCCAATGGGTGTTGGAGGACAAGTTCTCCTGTGGCCGTCCGCCATTCGAGAACGTCGGGGTACAGATGGTCGATGACGTCATGCCCTACGAGCACATGAAGCTGCGCCTGCTCAACGCCTCTCACCAGGTCATGAGCTATCTCGGCCTGCTCGCGGGGCACACTCACGTGCACGAGGTCATGGGCGACCCGGACCTGTCCGCGTTCGTCACGTCGTATATGCGCAACGAAGCCGCTCCCACTCTCGGCCCGGTGCCGGGAATCGACGTCCCCGAGTACATCGTCCAATTGAGCGAGCGCTTCTCCAGCCCTGCGCTTCGAGACACCTTGGAACGGCAGATCGTCGATGGATCGGCGCGCATCCCGAAGTTCATCGTGCCGGTACTGCGGGATCGGCTCGCACGAGACCAGTCGATCGAGCACATCGCCCTCACCCTGGCGGCATGGTGCGACGTGTACGCCCGGGGATCGGTGCCGATGGTCGACGACAACAGCGATCTGCTCCGCCGACTGTCGCAAACCGATCGCGACAACCCCGGTACCTTCCTGGACAACCGCGCGGTGTTCGGCGAGCTCGTCGACAGCCAGCGGTTGCGCCGGGCCTACCAGCGGGCGAAGCGGCTCCTGCAGGACCTCGGTCCAAGGCGAGCCGCTCGTGAGGTAGCCGCGCGCTGTGCCGCACAGGCGGGGGCGTAGAGGTCGACGGCGGCCTTGCCCCCCGACTCAGATCTGGGTGATGTCCGCCGGGCCCCAGAACGCCCGCATGGACGTGATCTGGCCCTCGGCGTTGAAGGCCATGATCTCGATGGGTTCGATGCGCAGCGAGCC
>JAQSXQ010000127.1 GCA_029256565.1 Mycobacterium sp. | reverse complement strand
TCCTTTGACGAGTGAGGCCTTGGCGACGTGCCACGGTCACCTACGAGTCAACGACCGACATGGGCACGGTCATTCCGTGGCGAGGCGTTCCCACAGCCGACTGACAGGAAGCGGCGCGTCCGCGGGGCGTAGATTCAGTTCAGTGGTCATGGCTTCGAGACGTCACGGGAATGCCTTCAACGACGCTCGGGTCACACGGCGGTGACGTCGACCTCCACCGCCGCAGTCGGATTCCGCTCCGAACGCGGACCGGTCCTGATATCGGTCATGCTGAGCACCGGTCTGGTCGCCATCGACGCCACGGTGCTGGCGACTGCCGTGCCCTCGATCGTCGGCGAACTGGGCGGGTTTCACCAATTCCCCTGGCTGTTCTCGGCGTATCTGCTGGGACAGGCCGTGACCACTCCGATCTACGCGAAGCTGTCGGACGTGTTCGGCCGCAAGTCGATCCTCCTGGTGGGAATCGGGGTGTTCCTGCTGGGCTCGATCTTGTGCGCGCTGGCGTGGAACATGCTCGCATTGATCATCTTTCGAGCCATTCAGGGCATCGGTGCCGGTGCAGTGCAACCGACGGCCTTGACCATCGTCGGTGACGTCTACACGGTCGCCGAGCGAGCGCGGGTGCAGGGCTACCTGGCGAGTGTGTGGGCCGTATCGTCGGTCGTCGGGCCGATGCTGGGTGGAGCCTTCTCGCAACTCGGCATCTGGCGCGGCGTCTTCCTGATCAACATCCCGCTGTGCCTGCTCGCGGCGTGGATGTTCAACCGCCACTTCCACGAGGACGTGACGCGAAAGGACCGCAGCGTCGACGTCTTGGGCGCAGTGCTCCTGGCGGCGGCCATGACCTCACTGGTGCTGGCGGTCCTGGGTGGCGGCCAGACGTGGGCGTGGACCTCTGCGCCGAGCATCGGCGCCTTCACGGCGGGCGCCGTGCTGCTGGCGATCTTCTTCGTGGTCGAACGCCGCGCTCCGGAGCCGATTCTGCCGATGTGGGTGTTCTCGCGCCGCCTGCTCTGCGCGACCACGATCGTCGCGTTCGGAGTGGGCGCCATCCTGATGGGGCTGACGTCGTACGTCCCTACGTACCTGGAGGGATCACTGCGAGTCGAGCCCATCGTCGCCGGACTCGCCTTGGCGGCGCTGACCATCGGTTGGCCGGCCACCGCGGCGATCGCAGGCAAGCTCTATCTGCGCTGGGGCTTCAAGCGCACTGCGGTACTGGGCGCTTCGTTGGTGATCGCGGGGGCGTCCGGGCTCGCGGCGTTGGCGCACCGGCCGAACGTCGCCAGCGTGGCGGTCGTGTGCTTCGTGATCGGCGCCGGCATGGGTCTACTGGCGGTACCGACGTTGATCGCCGCGCAGTCGAGCGTCGACTGGGACGAACGCGGCATGGTGACCGGCAACAACATGTTCGCCCGGTCGCTCGGCAGCGCGGTCGGAGTCGCAATCTTCGGCGCCATCGCCAACTCGATCTTCGGTTCCGGTGACCTGAACTCACTCGGGCCTGCGGTCGTCCAGTCCGGGTCGGCCGCCGTCTTCATCGGCGTGCTGGTGGTGGCCGTGGCGACCGCGGTGGCCGTCCTCGCCATGCCGCGTACGCCACCTGCGATCACGGCGGTGCCGACGACGACCGAGTGACGCCTCACGACCCTCACGAGCCGCTAAGTCACCAGCTGTTGACACGGCGATCCGCACCGCCTAGCGTGCTAAGTCATCACTCGTTGACATAGCCCAGGGGTCGCTCGATGGAACTCTCAGCCCGCTCGTTCGTCACCGCCGGGGTCGCACTGACCGCAGCAAGCGCACTCGCCTTCACCCCACTGGTGATCCCCGGCCGGGCGGTGAGCATTCCGCACGCCGCGGCACCGAGCGTCTCGATGCCCGACGTCCGGTTGGTCGTCTCCGCAGCGGATCTCGAGACGTTCTTCGCAGGCGTGCAAGCCGTCCTCGACCGCTCCACGGCCGGAGCCGCAGAACTGGCCGGCGTCCCGGGCCGGAACCTGATCGGCGTCGTCGACAACGTCGTGACGCTGATCGACACCGTCTTCAGCGGGCTGATCGATTCGACGAGCAACCAGACCATCGTCGCGTCGCTGACCATCCTGAAGACGCTCTCGGTCGACGCGTTCGCCATGCTCTCCGAGAATCTCGGCCGGATCAATCCCGTCATCACGACCACGACGGCACAGGTCGGTGAACTGCTCACCACTGCGCTGACGGCGTCACTGCGAAACGTCTCGGTCGCGCTGCTGAACCTCGCCAACGACCCGCTGTCCCTCGCGAGCAGCCTCGGACTGATCACCGCCGGAGTCACGAGTGGTCGGCTGCTCGCCGCCAGTGGCCTCACGGCGGTGCGAACCACCGGCGACGCCGGGTTCGCGATCGCGGGGATCGCGCTGCACGAAGTGACGTTCCAGTTCAACAACGCGGTCACCGGACTGAGCGCTCTTCTCACCCAGCTGGGTTCCGCCTCGGGCAACGCGGTCGTCGAGGCGCTCATCGGAGCAGTTCGCGCTCTTGCGATCTCGCCGGCCGTGACCGTGTTCAACCTCGGTTCCGCAGCGGTCGGCACCGTCCTGAACGTCGCGAACGCCGGATTCGACGTGGTCCTCGACGGTGCAATCGGCATCGTGAACGGCACCGGCGGTGCGCTGCCCGGCCCTGCCAACGTGCCCGCGACCACGCTGGCCTCCCACGAGAACGAGACCGCACCACAGACCGAACTCGAAACGGACGTGTCGGAATCCGTCGATACGGAGGCCCCTACGGACGAGGCCACGGTGCCTACACTCGACACCTCCGCAGCGCCGGAGACAGCGGGTCCCGTCACGGTCACACCGAGCGACGTCGTCGTGGAGATCGACGTCGACATCGACGACGACGGTCCCGCCGAGACCGGCACCCAACCGATCGCAGACGCGCCGGCAGACGATGCACCGAATGAGACGATGACGCCGAAGACCGAAGACGATGCCCAAGAGCCCGGCACGGAGGCTGCGAGCCAGTCGCGTCCGCACGAGCCGAGTCGACGCGACACCGAGAAGGGTCCGACGGCCGATCGCGACGCGGCGGCCAGTCAACCCGGCGACGAATCATGACGACGCACAACATGACTCGGCGGCCGATCCTGCAGCGGGTCGCCGAACTCGCGATCACTACTCCTCGGCGGTTCCTGGTGATCGCGGCGATGGTCACCGTGGCCGCGGGCATCTTCGGGGTGCCGGTCGCCAAGAGCCTGTGTGCGTGCGGTTTCGAGGATCCGGCGTCTGAGTCGGCAACGGCCTCCCGAATGCTGGTCGAGAAGTTCGACCGCGGCGATGCCCAACTGCTCTTGGTCGTCGGCTCACCGGACGGTTACCGCAGCCCGGCCGCCGAGGCCACCGCAGGCCGCATCGTCGACGAGTTGTCGCGGTCGGAACACGTCGCAACCGTCGGCTCCGCCTGGACGTCGCCTCCATCCGTGGCCGCGGGCATGGTCAGCACCGACCAGCGTGCCGGGCTCGTCGTCGCCGAAATCACCGGCGGCGAGAGCGATTCCCCCAAGTACGCCAAGGAACTCGCCGACCGGCTGGCGCACGACGGCGACGGCGTGACGGTGCGCGCCGGCGGCGCGGCGATGGTCAACGCTCAGATCACCGAGCAGTCCCAGCGTGACCTGCTGCTGATGGAGTCACTGGCGATACCGCTGTCCTTCGCCGTGCTGGTCTGGGTGTTCGGCGGCCTGCTGGCCGCCGCGGTTCCGGTCGCAGTCGGCGCGATGGCGGTCATCGGAGCGCTGGCCGTGCTGCGCGGGGTGACCCTGTTCACCGACGTGAGCATCTTCGCGCTCAACCTCAGTGCCGCACTCGGTTTGGCGCTGGCGATCGACTACACCCTGCTGCTGGTCAGCCGCTACCGGGACGAGTTGTCGGATGGGGCGCGTCGCGACGACGCCCTCGTCACGACGATGACGACCGCCGGGCGGACGGTGATCTTCTCGGCCTCCATCGTCGCGCTGTCGATGGCGATGATGGCACTGTTCCCGATGCACTTCTTGAAGTCGTTCGCCTATGCCGGCGTGGCGACCGTCGCCTTCGCCGCCGCAGCCGCGCTGCTCGTCACGCCTGCGGCCATCGTGCTCCTCGGGGACCGGCTCGATCCGTTGCGGGCTCGGGTGGGTTTCGGCAGGCACCGGCCGACTCAACAGGTCGAGGCCACGTTCCTGTACCGCTGGACCAAGACCGTCATGCGGCGCGCGGTGGCGGTCGGCTTGGCCGTGGTGATACTGATGCTGGTTCTCGGCGCACCGTTTCTCGGGGTCAAGTGGGGCTTCCCGGACGACCGCGTGCTGCCGCGAGACGCGTCGGCCCACCAGGTCGGGGATCGACTGCGCGACGAATTCGCCAACGATTCCGCGACCGCCGTGACCGTCGTCGTCCCCGACAGCACCGGGCTTGGCGCAGCGGACTTCACCCGGTACGCAGCAGACGTCTCGAGCGTCCCTCAGGTTGCCGGTGTCTCGGCGCCCACGGTGGTCGACGGCAGTGCCTACCTCACGGTGGCCAGCACCGCACCACTGTTCTCCGACGACTCGCAGCACCAGCTCGACCGCATCCACGCCGTGACCGGGCCAGGCGGACGTGACGTGCTGCTGACCGGCACCGCGCAGGTCAACAGCGACAGCGTGCACGCCATCACCTCGCGGCTACCCGTGGTCCTCGGCCTGATCGCGCTGGTGATGTTCGTCCTGCTGTTCCTGCTGACGGGCAGCGTCGCCATCCCGCTGAAGGCGTTGGTACTCAACGTCTTGTCGCTGACCGCGGCGTTCGGTGCGATGGTGTGGATCTTCCAGGACGGTCATCTCGGTGGGCTTGGCACGACGACCACCGGAACGCTGGTGGCGAACATCCCGGTGTTGTTGTTCTGCATCGCCTTCGGTCTGTCCATGGACTATGAGGTGTTCCTGGTGTCCCGGATACGCGAGTTCTGGATGTCCGGCGCGGGGGACGGCTCTGCCCGACTACGCAACGACGAGAGCGTCGCCCTCGGGATCGCGCGCACCGGACGCGTCGTCACCGCCGCAGCAGTCGTCATGTCGATCTCGTTCGCCGCGCTCATCGCCGCCGAGGTCTCGTTCATGCGGATGTTCGGGCTGGGTCTGACGTTGGCGGTGCTCGCCGACGCCACCCTGATCCGGATGGCGCTGATGCCGGCCTTCATGCACCTGATGGGCGGCTGGAACTGGTGGGCGCCGCAGTGGCTCACCCGCATTCACGCGAACTTCGGCCTCGACCACGGGTCCGGAAGTCGAACTCACGACGACGTGAGCGAACTGCAGTCATGTGTCTCGACCCAGATGAGGAGTGATCGATGAGCGTCATAGCAAGTGTGCGAGGGGAATTGCCACCACGCCGCTACACCCAGGACGAGGTGACCGAGGCGTTGCTCGCGATGCCCGGCTACGCCGATCACGCCGACGCGATCCGCAAGCTGCATCGAAGCGCGAAGGTCGACAGTCGGCACATGGTCCTGCCACTCGAGGACTACGCGAACCTGAATGACTTCGGTCGGGCCAACGACGTGTTCATCGAGCACGCGGTGGAGCTGGGGTGCGCCGCGGTGCTGGGCGCCCTGGACGATGCGGGACTGACCCCCGCCGACGTCGACGTCATCTACACGACCACGGTCACCGGCCTGGCCGTGCCGACGCTCGATGCACGCATCGCCGGCATCATCGGCCTGCGCCCCGACGTCAAGCGCATCCCGATGTTCGGATTGGGCTGTGTCGCAGGGGCTGCCGGCATCGCCCGCGTGCACGACCACCTACGCGGTGCCCCCGACGACGTGGCGGTCCTGCTCGCGGTCGAACTGTGCTCGCTGGTGCCGAAGACCGACCCGTCGATGGCCACCGTCGTCGGCTCGAGCCTGTTCGGCGACGGCGCGGCCGCGGTGGTGGTGGTCGGTGACCGGCGCGCCGAGGGGATGGACGCCTCCGGACCCGAGGTGCTGGACTCGCGCAGCCACCTCTACCCCGACTCGCAGCGCACCATGGGTTGGGACGTCGACTCCAGCGGCTTCCGTCT
>JAQSXQ010000126.1 GCA_029256565.1 Mycobacterium sp. | reverse complement strand
TCGGGACGAAGAGCCGGTACTTCGTGGGGTCGGTGGACCAGAACGCCATGCACGTGGTGTCGGAGGCCATGTACGGCTCCCAGTTGATGTCGCCGGTATCCGACGTCGACGCGTGCGATTACTTCCTGCTGGTCGGCACCAACCCGGCCGTCAGCGCCTGGAACTGGCTGGAGACCGTGCCGGGCGGCTGGCGCCGGGCGCTCGACCGGCAGAAGGCAGGGGCGACCATCGTCGTCGTCGACCCGGTGGCCACCGAGTCGGCGCAAAAGGCCGACGTCCACCTCGCCGTAAAACCGGGCCAGGACTGGGCGCTGCTGCTGGCGATGGTGAAGGTGATCCTCGACGAGGGACTCGAGCACCGCGAGGACTGCGCCGATCTCGCCACCGGCGTACCCGAGCTGCGGGCGCTGGTCGCCGACGCCGACCTCGACGACCTCGCGGCCCGCTGCGAGATCCCCCGCGACCACATCGAGTCCGTGGCACGGGGTTTCGCGACCGCGCCAGGAGCGATGGTCGTGACCCGCACCGGGGTCTCGCTGCACGAGGCGGGGACGATCGCCGAGTGGCTGGGCCACGTGCTGAACGTCGTCACCGGGCGGATGGACCGGCCCGGCGGTCGCCGGTTCGAGCGCGGCTACGTCGACGCGCTGCGGATGTTCGAGCTGGCGAAGGTCGAGCCGCACTACAGCCGACTGCGCGGGCGCGAGATGATCGCGGGCGCACACGCGCTCGCCGAACTCCCCGACGAGATCACGACGCCGGGCCGCGGGCAGATCAAGGCGCTGGTGATCAACAGCGGCAACCCGGTCGTATCGGGTCCCGACGGTGCGAAACTCGACGCCGCGCTCGAGTCGCTGGACCTACTGGTGGCCGTCGACTTCGTTCAGCGCGAGAGCCACCGCCACGCGCACTGGCTGCTGCCCGCCGTGCACTGGCTCGAACGCAACGACCTGCCCGCCTTCACCAGCAGCATGCACGACGAACCGTTCGTCCAGTACGGCGCCAAGGCCGTCGAACCGCCGCCCGGCGCCCGCGAGGAGTGGCGGATCTGGGTCGACCTCGCACTCGCGATGGGCCGGCCCCTGTTCGGGGCGAAGGGCGTCAACGGCTTCGTGGCGGCGACCCGCCGTGTGGCGGCGCTGACGCGCAGGCCCGGCCTGGAGTTCACCCCGCACTGGATCGACCGGCTGCTGATCGCCACGTCGCGAAAGGTCAACGGTCGCAAGCTGAAGTGGCGCGACGTGGTCGGCAACCCGCACGGACTCGTCCTCGGGCCGCGGGAGTTCGGACACTTCCGCGAGGCGCTGCGCACCGACGACAAGAGGGTGCACGCCGCGCCGCCCGAGTTCGTCGCCAGGGCACGGGAGCTGCTGAAGCGTCCGGCGCCGTCAGCCCCTCGGGGCTACCCGTTGCAGCTCGGCAACCGCCGCAACCGGCACTCGATGAACTCCTGGCTCAACGAATTGCCGGGCCTGCACCCGTCGGGCAAGGGCAACGAGGTGCTGATGCATCCCGACGACGCCGCGACGCTCGATGTCGATGACGGCGAACGAGTTCGGGTGTCCTCGCCCGTGGGGTCGATCGAACTCGACGCCCGCCTGTCGCCGCGACTGCGGCGAGGCCTGGTGGTGGTCGACCACGGGTGGGGGTCGCGGATCTTCGACCCCCGCGGCGGCGCGGCAGCGCAGTCCTTCGGCGTCAACCGCAACCTGCTGGTGGACGCCGAAGGCATGGATCCGCTGTCGCAGACGTCGACGCTCAGCGCGACGTACGTTCGGGTCGAGCGGCTCTAGTCTGTCGTGCGTTAGAGCTTCGGCCCCTCGGCGCGCAGGTCGTCGACCGTCGACATCGCCTCGCGCAGCTGACCGAGCCATTCGTCGGCGTGCTGGCCGACCAGGCGCACCGACCAGACCAGGGCATCCGAGCGCGACCTGGCGACACCCGCGTCGACCAGCGTGTCGAGCACCTGGCGTTCGGGCTGCCGTAGCCGTGTCATCACCGGTACGGCGATGTTGGTGAACAGGATTCGCTCGGGTTCGTCGCCTGCGCCTACCTCGACGCCCCACGCCACCTTGCGTCCGTAGCGGACCTCGGCCTCGTCGGCGATGCGCATCCGCTCCGACCGGGTCTCCTCGCGGAAGCGGGCGGCGCGGCCCGATGCCCTGGCCTCGCTCTCCTCCCCCTCGGCTTCGGGAAGACGGCCGACGACGGTGATCTCCTCACGGTCGACGGTCACGGTGGGATCCCCGGTGAACCAGCCGTCGGGCAGGCGTCCTGCGATCCAGTCGGGCGCCGACGCCGCGTCGGGCTGTTGAGCTTGTTGCCAGCCGCCGGAGCGGCCGCGGTGATCGTGCTTTCTCATGCTTACATGATTACACCGTTACAGGCGCAACAGGGCGTCGTTCACCCGTGGGCGTAACGCGGTCGCTCAGCGGCGCTTGAGGCCCGCGTACAGCGCGGCGCCGCCGCCGAGCACCAAAGCGACCAGCACCAGCGCTGCCCAGCCGGGGCCGGCGAGCACCCAGATCAGCCCGGTTACGAGCAGTGCCGGTGTCGCCAGGAACAACACCATCCCGGGGTGCTGCTTGACGACCGCGAGGGCGCCCTTGGCGCGGGTCGGATCGATTTCGTTCGACATGCCAGCAGCATGCCAGTTGACGTGGTGTTACCGGGCGCGAAGAACTCCGGGAGCGACACCGTCGCGACGGGTTGCCCTAATGTTCTAGATCAGTGCGCAAAAGGCACGTTCGATCCACCGCAATCAATCTTCGAGGAGTGACCGGTGACTGGACCCGGAGCAGGCAGTTGGCAACCCGACCCCGAGGGTCGATTCGATTACCGCTGGTGGGACGGCCGGAATTGGACCGACCAGGTGTCACACCAGGGCCGTAGCGGCACCGCGCCCCTGGGTGGCGGCGCACCCGCGGGCCAGCAGGGTCCAGAACACGGCGGACAGCATCAGGGTGGGCAGCACGAGCGCCAAGAGCCGCAGGCGACGGCCCAGGCGATGCCGCAGGGCGATGGCTTCGCAGGAATCACCGGCGACCTCGTGGACGGCCGCTTCAGCGAGAAGGAAGCCAAGGCGATCGCCAACCAGAACACCAAGCTGCTGCGCGTGCGGCTCGGTGAGCCGTTCATGGCGCGGCAGGGCTCGATGGTCGCCTACCAGGGCAACGTCGACTTCGCGTTCGAGGGCGGCGGCGCCGGGAAGTTCCTCAAGAAGGCGCTGACCGGCGAAGGGCTGCCGCTCATGCGCTGCCAGGGCCAGGGCGACGTCTTCCTCGCCGAACGCGCCTACGACGTGCACCTGCTGAACCTCAACAACTCCGGCCTTTCGGTCAGCGGCAAGAACGTGCTTGCGTTCTCGTCGAGCCTGGACTGGAACATCGAGCGGGTGAAGGGCGGCAGCATCGCCACCGGCGGCCTGTTCAACACGACGCTGCGCGGCACCGGATGGGTGGCGATCACGACCGACGGCCCCCCGGTGGTACTCGACGCCGCCGAGGCGCCGACGTTCGCCGACACCAACGCCGTCGTCGCATGGTCGGCCAACCTGCAGACGCAGCTCAAGACGACCTTCAAGGCAGGCGCACTGATCGGCCGCGGTTCCGGTGAGGCGCTGCAGGTTTCGTTCCACGGCCAGGGCTTCGTGATCGTTCAGCCGTCCGAGGGCATCCAGATCCCGGTGCAGTAGTCGATGGCGGACGGAGTCTGGAGTGCCGAGGTCCGCGCCGGCTCCTACGGCGGGCACGCCGGCATCGTGTACGAGAGCGGCCCGTCGAGGTTCGACGACCTCCTCGCAGGCACCGAGGTGTGGACCGACCGCACCTTCCTGGTCCACGGCGAGCGCCGAGTGTCGTTCGCGCGGTTCCGCGATGCCGTGTGGGCCTGTCGATCGATCCTGTCATCGCGCGGTGTCGGTGTCGGTGACCGCGTCATGGTGTTCGGCTACAACTCCCCCGAGTGGGTCGTCGCGCTGTGGGCCACCTGGCTGGCCGGGGCGGTGCCCGTGCTGGCCAACCGGTGGTGGAGCCCCGCCGAGATCGAGCACGCCGTCACGCTGCTGGCGCCAGTGCACGTCCTGACCGACACCTCGCTCGACGTCGCCGTACCGACGAGCCCGCTGTCCGATCTGACGGCCGCCTTCGACGAGCCCGCGGTCGACGCCGCATCCGTGCCCGACACCGACCCCGACGCCACCGCGCTGGTGCTGTTCACCTCGGGCAGTTCGGGGATGCCGAAGGCTGTCGAACTGTCGCGACGCGCGGTGATCGCCAACCAGCACGACATCCTCGCTCGCAACCGGCGGTTCCCCCACCTGCTCGACGGTGACTCGCCACAGGCCGTCAGCCTCGCGACGACGCCGATGTTCCACGTCGGTGGCCTGTCGAGCCTGCTGACCCACACGCTCACCGGCGGCCGAATCGTGATGACGCAGGGGCGCTTCGACGCGGGCCAGATCCTCGGACTCATCGAGCGGGAGCGGATCCAGATCTGGGGTGCGGTGCCCACCATGGCCGTTCGACTGCTCGCGCATCCCGACTTCGACTCCTTCGACCTGAGCAGCCTGAAGTCGTGGCCGCTGGGTGGCGCACCGGTGTCGACCGACCTTCTCGACCGCATCCGGGAGAGGCTGCCGAATCTTCGGTCGCGCGGGCTCAGCAACACGTGGGGCATGACCGAGGCGGGCGGTTTCCTGACCGCTGCCGACGCCCGCGACCTGGCCGTGCACCCGGGTACGGTCGGGCGACCCTATGGCGTCGTCGAATTGCGCATCGCCGATCCGGACGCCAAGGGCGTCGGCGAGGTGCTCGCACGATCACCCACCGTGATGAACGGCTATGCGGGCCTACCGGACGACGACACGGTCGACGCCGAAGGATGGCTGCACACCGGCGATCTCGGCCACCTCACCGAGGACGGCTACCTGTTCATCGACGGCCGCGCGAAGGACGTCGTGATCCGTGGCGGCGAGAACATCGCGTGCCCGCACGTCGAGGCCGCCATCGCCACCCATCCCGCGGTCGTGGAGGTCGCTGCCCTCGGCGTGCCGCATCCGGATCTGGGCGAGGAGTTGGTGGCCGTCGTCGTGCACCGGCCCGGCACCGATGCGCCCACGCCCGATGCCCTGGCGGCGCACGTGACCGGCACCCTCGCCTACTTCGCGATACCGACGCGCTGGGACATCCGCGCCGAGCCGTTGCCCACGCTGGCCGGCGAGAAGGTCGACAAGAAGAGGTTGGTGCGCGAGTTCGGATCCTGAGGCAATCACGGGATGAGCAGCAGCGCGGCAGTGACGAGCATGACGGCGGCGGTGACGCCGTGGACGCCCCAGGCGATCGACCTGGAGCCACCGCTGCGGAGCACGATGGCCGTGTCGGCAAGCGGAATGATGGTGGCGGCCAACACCACCCAGCCGAGCAGGTGCGTCGCGCCTGCGGCCATCAGGATGAACACGAACAGTCCCGATGCGATGTCGCGGACGCCCTTGATGCTCGCATAGGCACGCGCGGACGGCTCGGCGATATCCAGTCGGACGCCGTAACCGGCGGCTGCGGTGGCGGGCGCCACGACGAATCGTGCGCCGATGAGGATGATGGCCGCGCCGATGATTCCGGCGAGCACGTAGCCGATGGTGGTGATGGTCATGTCGATGGCTCCAGGGTCGTCAGTGGATGGGTGAGAAGGACGTTGGGTCGAGCAGCACGGTCGCTACGTCGACGATGTCTGCGGGATCGAAGCCGGCCATGTCGGCGCGGAACTCCGGGCTGGCCATGATCTGGCGCGTGAGTAGGTCGGGATCGGCGCCGGTCGGATACCGGATCAGCGCGACGAGCCGGTTAGCGGCGCCGTGTCGCTCGGTCCACACGCCATGGGTGGTGACCCCGAACTTGGCGAACGTCTCGAGGTGGCGGGCCCAGTGCACGGTTGCGTACCGGTGCAGAGCGTCGGGCGATCGGAGCGTGTAGGTCCTGAACTGAAACATCTGATGCGCCTTCCCGTTAGACGATCAACGCCGCGCACAGCGCCGCCACTGCGAGACCCTGCAGCGCGGCACGCAGGCCGAT
>JAQSXQ010000125.1 GCA_029256565.1 Mycobacterium sp. | reverse complement strand
GGGCAGGCGTTCCTGCGCGGCCAGGTGGGCGAGCGGTTCGCCGTGCGCAACTCGGGCGCCCACGCGGTGGTCGAGGGCGTCGGAGACCACGGCTGCGAGTACATGACCGGCGGCAAGGTCGCGATCCTCGGCCCCACCGGGCGCAACTTCGCGGCGGGCATGTCCGGCGGCGTCGCCTACGTCTACGACGAGCACGACGCGCTGAAGGACAACCTGAACACCGAGATGGTGGAACTCGACGCGTTGGACGACGAGGACCTCGAGTGGCTGCGCAACATGCTGGTCGCGCACGTCGACACCACCGATTCCGCCGTCGGCCGGCGCATTCTGGCCGACTGGGACGAGGAGACCAAGCACATCGTGAAGGTGATGCCGCGCGACTACAAGAGGGTGCTCATCGCGATCGAAGAGGCGAAAGCCAAGGGCGAGGACGTCGGCACGGCGATCATGGCGGCCGCAAATGGCTGACCCACGCGGCTTCCTCAAGCACACCCACCGCGAGACCCCGCAGCGCCGGCCGGTCGACCTGCGGCTGCGCGACTGGAAAGAGGTCTACGAGGACTTCTCCCACGAGACGCTGCAGAACCAGGCCGCCCGCTGCATGGACTGCGGTATCCCGTTCTGCCACAACGGCTGCCCGCTCGGGAACCTGATCCCCGAGTGGAACGACCTGGTGTTCAGGGACCGGTGGCGCGACTCCATCGAGCGGCTGCACGCCACGAACAACTTCCCGGAGTTCACCGGCAGGCTGTGTCCGGCGCCGTGCGAGGCGTCCTGCGTCCTTGGCATCAACCAGGATCCGGTGACGATCAAGCAGGTCGAGGTCGAGATCATCGACAACGCCTTCAACGAGGGCTGGGTCGTCCCGCTTCCCCCGGATCGCCTGACCGGCAAGAAGGTTGCCGTCGTCGGGTCGGGTCCCGCGGGTCTGGCCGCCGCCCAGCAGCTGACCAGGGCCGGGCACGACGTGACGGTGTTCGAGCGCGCCGACCGCATCGGCGGGCTGCTGCGCTACGGCATCCCCGAGTTCAAGATGGAGAAGCGCCACATCGACCGTCGGCTGGAGCAGATGGCCGCCGAGGGCACCAAGTTCCAGACCGGTGTGAACGTGGGCGTCGACCTGACCGTCGAGCAGCTGCGCTCCGAGTTCGACGCCGTGGTGCTCTCCGGTGGCGCCACCGACGCGCGTGACCTGCCGATCCCCGGCCGCGAACTCGCGGGCATCCACCAGGCGATGGAGTTCCTGCCGTGGGCCAACCGCGTGCAGCTCGGCGACTCGGTCGTCGACGAGGACGGCCAGCCGCCGATCACCGCGAAGGGCAAGCGCGTCGTCATCATCGGTGGCGGCGACACCGGTGCGGACTGCCTCGGCACGTCGCACCGGCAGGGTGCGGCCAGCGTGCACCAGTTCGAGATCATGCCGCGCCCGCCGGAGACCCGCGCCGACACCACCCCGTGGCCGACCTACCCGCTGATGTACCGGGTGTCCTCGGCGCACGAGGAGGGCGGCGAACGCGTCTTCTCCGTCAACACCGAGGAGTTCATCGGCAAGGACGGCCACGTCGTCGCGCTGAAGGTCAACGAGGTCGAGATGAAGGCGGGCAAGTTCGAGAAGGTCGAGGGCAGCGACTTCGAACTCGAGGCCGACCTGGTGCTGCTCGCGATGGGCTTCGTGGGTCCGGAGAAGACCGGCCTGATCAACAACCTGCGCGTCGAGCTGACCGACCGCGGCAACGTCAAGCGTGACGACGACTTCCAGACCTCGGTTCCCGGGGTGTTCGTCGCAGGCGACATGGGCCGTGGCCAGTCGCTGATCGTGTGGGCGATCGCGGAGGGCCGTGCCGCGGCCGCCGGCGTCGACAAGTACCTGATGGGTCAGTCGGCGCTGCCTGCGCCGATCCGGCCGACCGCCGCGCCGCAGCGCTAGCTGATTCCTCGCGAGGTCTACACCACTGTCGTCTCGCGTGGGTGATCGCGACGCTGGAGTAGGGCTCGCGGGGGTACCAGCCGCCCAACTCGAGTCACATCCGTAACATCAGCCACTCCAAAAACATCAGCCTTTTATTCGGCGTGCCGTTTGGTGTTAGCCACGTCACAGGTGTCTAATAGTGCTGCGGGGGTCGCGAGACTGTGGCCCTACGGTGCAGCCATACGACCCAGGAGTCAACACCGTGCACATGAACCCGCTGTCACAATCGCGGATGAGGCGTATCGCCTGGTCATACCTCCGCCACCCCATGAAGAGCCGCGAGTTCCCGGCCAAGCACGAACGTCTCATCACCCCGGCCGAGATGTACCGGTACGGCTTCTGAGCCTCGACCGGCGTCGTGTGTGCGACCGCCAGTTGTTTGCTTAGCCGATATATCTACCTCGCCGTCAGTTAACCCGCGGTCCGCCGTACGCCACGCGTTCGCGTCGCAGCCGTGCCTTGCCCGTCTCGACGTCGAAGAAGTGCGTGCGCTCCGGCGGTAGCTCGAGGCCGATGCGGGTGCCGGAATCGAGGTCGGTGCCTGCGGGCGCCTGCACGATCACCCGCGTGGGACCGGCATCGGGCTCGTCGACCGGGTCGACCAGCGCGGTCACCAGGACGTGGCTGCCCAGCGGCTCCACGAAGTCCACCCGCGCGGGCACCATGCCGTCGCCGTGGGTGGTGTGCAATACGAGGTGCTCGGGCCGCGCGCCGACGATGACCGGACCCTCGGGCTCCGACACCGCCGTCACCCGTGCGCCGCCGACGTGCAGCAGTCCACCGCTGACGCCTGCCGGGATCAGGTTCATCGGCGGACTGCCCATGAACGCGGCGACGAACGTGTTGGCCGGGCGGTTGTAGATCTCGTCGGTCGAGCCGATCTGCTGGACCTCGCCGTCGGACATGACGCACAGCCTGTCGCCGAGGGTCATCGCCTCGACCTGGTCGTGGGTCACGTAGATGGAGGTGACGGGCAGTTCGCGGTGCAGCCGCTTGAGGTCGCCGCGGACCTGGTTGCGGAGCTTCGCGTCGAGGTTGGACAGCGGCTCGTCGAGCAGGAACGCCTGCGGTTGGCGCACCAGCGCGCGGCCCATCGCCACCCGCTGCCGCTGCCCGCCGGAGAGCTGGCCGGGCTTGCGGTCCAACAGTTCGCCGATCTGCAGCAGGTCGGCGGTCTCCCGGACCCGGCGGGCGATCTCGGCGCGCGGAGTCCTGCGCTGCCGCAACCCATATGCCAGGTTCCGGTAGACGGTCATGTGCGGGTACAGCGCGTAGTTCTGGAACACCATCGCGATGTCCCGCGCGCCAGGGCTCAGCCCGTTGACCACCTCCCCGCCGATCCTGATCTCGCCCGACGTCGGCTTGTCCAGACCGGCGAGCAGACGCAGCGCGGTGCTCTTGCCGCAGCCCGACGGCCCCACCAGGATCAGGAACTCGCCGTCGGCGACCGTCAGGTTCAAGCCCTTGAGCGCGACCATGGTTCCGGATCGTCCACCCGCGTACTCCCGCGTCACGTCACGGAATTCGACCTCTGCCAACGTCTGCCCCTCAACCCTTGATTCCGGTACTGGCGACCGATTGCACGAAGTACCGCTGCGCCCCGATGAACACCAGCAGCATCGGCAACAGGCTCATGACGTTGGCCGCCATGAGCAGCGGCCAATTCACGCGATGGGCGCCCTGGAAGTAGCTCAGCCCCAACGGGATCGTCATCTGGTCCTGGGAGGTGATCACGATCAACGGCCACAGGAAGTCGTTCCACGACGTCAGCACCGTCAGCGCGGCGAGCGTCGAGAGTGCGGGCAGCGACAACGGCAGCACCATCTTGAACAGCACGCCGAGCCGCGAGGTGCCGTCGACGCGCGCCGCCTCCTCGAGTTCGACCGGAACGGTCATGAAGAACTGGCGCAGGAAGAAGATCCCGAACGCCGTCGCGAGGTTCGGCAGCATCAGGGCGCCGATGTGGTCGATGCCCAAGACCTCGGACACGTTGTCGCCGAACCACTTCACGATCAGGAACACGGGGATCATCGTGACCTGGAACGGCACCATCAGCGTCGCCATCAACGTGACGAACAGTGCCCCGCGCCCCAGGAACCGGATGCGGGCGAACGCGTACCCGGCGAGACTGCACACGATCAGGTTGCTGGCGAGCACGACGAGGGTCACCAGCGCGCTGTTGACGAAGAAGTGGCCGAACGGCGCAGAAGCCCATGCCTCCGAATAGTTCTCGAATCGCGGGGAGTCCGGCAGCAGCACCGGCGGGAAGCGGTTGGCTTCCCCCTCGGTCTCCAGCGAGGTGATCAGCATCCACAGCAGCGGCACGATCAGCAGGAACGACAACGGGATCAGCACCAGGTGCCACGGGCTGAACGGCAGTCGTAGCCGCGTCACGAGTAGTGCACGTATCGTCGGGCGATGCGGAACTGCACCGCGGTGATCACGAGGATGACGACGAACAGCGCGTAGGCCATCGCCGCGGCGTAGCCGGCGTCGAAGTGCACGAAGGCGCGGTCCCACAGGTAGTAGACGATGACGGTGGTCGCGCGCAGCGGTCCGCCGCGGGTGGTGGCGTACACCTCGTCGAACAGCTGCAGCGCGTTGATCGTCAGCCAGACGACGAGGAAGAGGTTGGCCGGGCCCAGCAGGGGCACGGTGATGGTGCGGAACCGGGTGAACGCGCTGGCCCCGTCGATGGCCGCGGCCTCGTTCAGTTCAGCGGGAACACCCTGCAGCGCAGCGAGATACACGATCACCGAGAAGCCGGTCCAGCCCCAGATCGTCATCGCGACGATCACGAACAGGGCCTGTGACGGCGACGCCAGGAATCCCTGCGAGGGCACCCCGACCGCGTTGAGCGCGGCGTTGACCAGACCGTAGTCCCGGTCGGTCAGCCACATGAAGATGATGCCTTGCGAGATCGTCGACACCGCCATCGTGATGTAGGCCGCGGTGCGGTAGACCGAGATGAAGCGCACCGACCGGTTCATCGCCGCGGCGACGAACAGCCCGACCAGCATGGTGCCCGGGACGAACAGGGCGGTGTAGACGATCGTGTGCCGGATCGATTCGACGAACACCGGATCGTCGGCCAGTTTCCGGTAGTTCTCCAGGCCGACCCATGGCGTCTCCGGCGTCAACAGGTCGGACTGCTGAAACGACAGCTGCAGCGACATCAGCACCGGCAGTAGGCCGAAGATGCCGATCAGCACGATGGCGGGGCTGATCAGGGCCCAGCCGTTGACGGTCTCCGAGCGGCCGACGCGCCGGAGGAAGGACTGCGGGTGCCGTACGGAGACCTCCCGGGGCATCGGCCTACTTCCCGGCGAGTGCGGCGTCAGCGGCCTCGGCTGCGGCGTTCAGCGCGTCCGCGGGCTGCTCCTTGCCGAGCAAGACCGCCACGATCGACTGTCCGAGCGCCTCGGAGACGTCGGGATACTGCTGCACCGTGGGCCGCACCTTCTGGACGTTGGACAGGTTCTCGACGAACACGCCGGTACCGGGGACGTTCTGATCGAGCGTGGCGAGCACGCTGGGGTCCTGGCCCACCGAGGTGCGGATGGGCAGGTCGCCGGTGCCCAGCGAGAACGTCTTGACCTGCTCCGGTGCGGAGATCCACTTCACGAAGTCGACCGCGGCCTGCTTCTTGCGGTCGCCGTTGTCGAACGTCACCCAGTTGTCCGGGCCTGCGATCGTCTGATGGCCGCCGCTGGACCCGGCGAAGGTCGGCATGACCTGAACGCCGTAGTCGATGTCGGACAGCTGGCTGAGGTCCCACGGGCCCGTCACCAGCATCCCGACCTTGCCGCTGTTCATCAGCTTCGGGCCGTTCTCGTTGGTGGTGTCGAGGTAGAGCGACTTGTCCGTGACGGCCATCTGCTGCAGCACCGTCAGCGCCTCTACACCCGCCTCGGAGTTGAACACCGCGCGCTGATTGTCCGCGTCGAGAAGGTCGCCGCCGGCCTCCCACAGCATCGGCACGTAGTGCCACACGGTGTCCTCGCTGCCGTCGGCGGGAATGAGCCAGCCGTACTGTCCCTTCGCCGGGTCGGTCAGCTTGGCGGCTGCCGCGCGGAAGTCGTCCCACGTCCACTCCGGGCTCGGCGGCGCGA
>JAQSXQ010000124.1 GCA_029256565.1 Mycobacterium sp. | reverse complement strand
CGCCGACATCGGCGTCGCGATGGGCTCCGGGTCGTCGGCGTCCCGCGCGGTGGCCCAGATCGTGCTGCTGGACAACAAGTTCGCCACGCTGCCGTACGTCGTCGGTGAGGGCCGCCGCGTCATCGGGAACATCGAACGCGTCTCGAACCTGTTCCTGACCAAGACGGTGTACTCGGTGCTGCTGGCGATGGCGGTCGGATTGGCCGGGCTGGCATCGGCGATCTTCGGCACCGACCCGCTGCCGTTCCCGTTCCAGCCGATCCACGTGACGATCGCGGCGTGGTTCACGATCGGCATCCCGGCCTTCGTGCTGTCGCTGGCACCCAACAACGAACGGGCGCACACCGGTTTCGTGCGACGCGTGATGACCTCGGCGCTGCCATCGGGCGTCGTGGTGGGCACGGCGACCTTCGTGTCGTACCTGCTGGCCTACGAGGGCAGGGCGGCGACGCCGACCCAGCAGACCCAGGCGTCGACCGCGGCGTTGATCACGCTGCTCGTCGGCGCGGTCTGGGTGCTCGCGGTGGTGGCCCGGCCGTACGAGTGGTGGCGCGTGGCGCTGGTGGCGGTGTCGGGGCTGGCCTACGTGCTGATCTTCTCGGTACCGATGGCGCAGGAGTTGTTCCTGCTCGATCCGTCGAACGCCTCGGTCACGACGACGGCACTGGTCGTCGGGCTGATCGGCGCGGCTCTGATCGAGGTCATCTGGTGGAGCCAAGGCGCGATGCTGGGGGAGCGGCGCCGACTCTGGCGCTCGGCCGACCTATGAGCGTTCTATAGGCTTAGCGCATGGGATTCTTGGACAAGGTGAAGAACGCGGTGTCGAAGAACGCCGACAAGGTAGAGACCGCCATCGACAAGGTCGGCGACGTCGTCGACAAGAAGACGCAGGGCAAGTACGCGTCGCACGTCGACAAGGTGCAGGAGGCTGCCAAGAAGGCGGCGCGCGAGCAGGCCGCCAAGCAGCAGCCCGGACAGGTGCCGCCCAACCAGCAGCCCGGCCCGAACACGCCCCCGCAGGCGCCGAACCCCCCGCTGTCGTAGGCCGATGGCGAAGCTCTCCGAATCCGTCGAGATCCCCCTCCCGCCGGAGCAGGCCTGGACGGCTGCGTCCGATCTGTCGCGCTACAGGGAGTGGCTGACGATCCACCGGATGTGGCGTAGCAAGCTGCCCGAGAACCTGGAGAAGGGCACCAAGATCACGTCGATCTTGGAGGTCAAGGGCATGCTCAACCGCATCGACTGGACGATCGTGAACTGGAAGCCGCCGCAGTCGATGACGCTCGACGGCAACGGCAAGGGCGGAGTCAAGGTCAAGCTGATCGGCAAGATCAAGCCATCGCCTGCCGGCTCCACGGTGTCGTTCGACATTCACCTCGGTGGTCCCGCGCTGTTCGGGCCGATCGGCATGGTGGTCGCGAGTGCACTGAAGAGCGACATCCGCGCGTCTCTGGAGAAGTTCAAGGCCGTCTTCGGCTAGCGAGGGGTACGTCATGATCTACCTCAAGGCCTGCATCAACGGTGCCCGCACGCCGGACCAGCACCCGGGGCTGCCGGTCACGCCTGCCCAACTGGCCGAGGCCGCAGTCCAGTCGCATCAGGCCGGCGCGCAGGCCGTGCACATGCACCCCAAGACGCCCGACGGCAAGGACTCGCTGGAACCCGACGCCGTCGGGGCGGCAGTCGCGGCCGTCCGCGAGGCCATTCCGGGGTTGCCGCTCGGCGTCACGACGGGGTTCTGGGCGCTGCCCGATCCCGACGCTCGGCGCCGCGCGGTGCAGGCGTGGACGGTGCTACCGGACTTCGCTTCGCTCAACTGGCACGAGCCCGGCGCGCCCGAACTGGCAAAGGTGCTGCTGGACATGGGCGTCGGCGTCGAGATCGGGCTGTTCCACGCCGAGGCCGTCGCGTCGTGGGCGGAGTCCGAGATGGTCGAGCACTGCATGCGCGTGATGATCGAGTTGCAGGGCCAGGACGACGTCGCCGTCGCCGACGACATGCTGGCCAGAGTGCGCGCCGCCAATTCGCCGGCGCCGGTGCTGTTGCACGGGCTCGACGAGAGCTGCTGGCCGCTGCTGGAACATGCCGGCGCGTGCGACGTTCAGACCCGTATCGGCATGGAGGACACGCTGCGGCTTCCCGACGGGTCGATCACACCGGGCAACGCCGAACTGGTGGCCGCCGCGGTCGATCTGCTCAGTCGGTAGGGGCGTGTAGCGCGAAGTCTGCGAAGTCGAATCCCGGCACCACGACACAGCTCACCAGGGTCGGTTCGTCGTCGCGCGGGGTGGCCCGCTGCCAGTGCCCGGGTGGCACGACGATCTGCGGGGACTCCCCGGCGCCGATGTCGCTGCCGAGCAGAACCGTTGGCGCACTCTCCCGTTCGGGCCCGACTTCCAAGAGTAGGGGACTGCCCCGGTGATACAGCCACAGCTCGGCGCTGCGCACGGTGTGCCAGGCGGACTGCTGACCGGGCATGAGTAGGAACAGGATCGCCGTTCCCGCGCTGCGCGGACCGGTGTAGTCGGGCGGCAGCGCCGACTGCGTGACGGTCAGATCGCTACGCCAGGTCTCTCGGTACCAGCCACCCTCGGGGTGGGGCGCGAGGTCCAGGCCGCGGGCCCAGTCGGGCAGTTCCGTCATGGGTGCAGCCTACGTCCGTGCACCCGATACCCTCGTCGCATGGCTCGCTTGCGCCCCGGATGGTTCGTCGTGCTGTGCGCGGCCGTGCTGCTGGTGAGCGCATGGCTGCCGTGGCTGACCACTGCTGCGGGCGGCGGCGGCCGAGCGAACGCGATCGGCGGCCGCAACGGAGAGATCGGGGTGCCGCCCGACGGGTTCGGCGTCGGTCAGTTCATCGTGGTGCTGTCGTCGACGCTGATCGTGGCGGCCGCGATGGCCGCCCGCGGGCTCTCGGCGCGGGTGGCATCGGCTGCTGCTCTTGGCATCTCGGTGTTCATCGCCGTCTTGGTGGGGTTCTACTACCGGCTGTACGTGGCACCTCCGGTGTCCCCGGGCTACGGGCTGTACATCGGCGCGGCGGTGACGGTGTCCGCGGTGGTGCTGTCGGTGTTGGCGGTGCTCGCGGCATGGACGGGCGGAGGACGGCGAACGTGACGGGTTTCGTGGAACCGGTGGTGCTCACCGGTGAGCAGTGGGTGACGCTGGAACCGCTCACGGCCGCACACGCGCCGGAGATCCTCGAGGCATCGGCCAACGTCCGTGAACTCTGGTTCACCAGCGCGCCGACACCCGAGACGGCCCAGGAGTGGATCGACGGGCGGCTGGCGGTGCAGCACCCGCAGACGGGTCTGACGTTCGTGGTGCGCGACGCGGACGGCACGCTGGTGGGGTCCTCGAGCTACTGCAACGTCGACCCGGCCAACCGGCGCCTCGAGATCGGCTACACCTGGTACGTGCCCGCCGTGCGGCGCACCGGCGTCAACACCGAGTGCAAGTTGCTGCTGCTCACCCATGCGTTCGAGCAGTTGGGTTGCGTTGCAGTGGAATTCCGCACCCATTTCTTCAACTCGACCAGCCGGGCGGCCATCGAGCGGCTCGGCGCCAAGCTGGACGGGGTGCTCCGCAGCCATCAGGTGCTGCCGGACGGATCCCGGCGCGACACCGTGGTGTACTCCATCCTGGACGTGGAATGGCTTGCCGTGCGCAACAATCTACGGTTCCGGTTGGGTGGGTGACGGCCACCGGGCGTACTGCCGGGACCGTCACCCACTGCCCGGACCGTCAGGCGTCTACGGTCGTCGTCTCGATGGACTTCTGGCCGCCGCCGTGTGCGATCTCGACCTTGCGGGCCTTGGCCCGCTCGGCCAGCGGGATCGTCACGGTGAGGACGCCGTTCTCGTAGGACGCGGCGATCTTCGCGGAATCGATGCCGTCGCCCAGGGATAGCTGCCTGCGGTACGTGCCGAAGAACCGCTCGTTGGTCAGCCACTGCACGGAATCCTCCGAGCGCGCGGTGCGGTGCGCGGAGATGGTCAACGTGCCGTTGTCGACGTCCACGTCGACCGAGCCGGGGTCGACCCCGGGGAGGTCTGCGGTGAGCAGGTAGTGGTCGTCGACCTTGCACAGGTCCATCGGCATGAACCGCGGACTACGAGCCGATCCGGTCTGGCTGTTCAGCAGGCCTCGGGCCATCGCGTCCAGGTCGCTAAAGGGATCGAAGCGAAGCACAGCAATCCACCTCCTATGTCACTGAAATGCCCGCCACCCTGGCGGGCGACCAATCACTGTGCGATACCGAATTTAGCACTCTAGGGCGGAGAGTGCCAGACCCTTTCGAGCTGATTTCCGCGCAGGATTTCGGCACACGAGTCGCAGGCGAGTGCGCCGTGGAACGCTGCGCCACAGGCGATGTGGCGCAGCAGCACCGCCGGGCCCTCTGCCGCTGGGTACCACTGCTGAGCCCACTGCAGCGCCGTGATGAGCACGGGCAACACCGCGCGTCCCTTCTCGGTCAGCAGGTAGGGCCCGCTCGCGTTGGAGAGGATTCCGCGGTCGGTGAGAATCGCCAGGCGGTCGGCGAGCGTGCTCGGCGGGACGACGAGCTGAGCCTCGAAGTCGCCGAAGCGGCTGGTGCCCACGAACGCGGCGACCACGACCGCGAACGCCCACCGATTGCCCAGGATGGTCATGGTCTCCGGGAACAGACCGGGGGCGGAACGTCCGGTGTCCGGGGACGACCGCCGGCGCGTGGCCCGAACCGGCACCGACCGCGGCCACGATCCGCTGGGACCCCACCGGACCCGCAGCTCCTTCTCCGACGTCGGTTCGCGACAGGACCGGCAGACGAGCACCGGCGCGATGTCGGCACCGCAGGCGGCATGGTGCATTGCGGGCAACCCGTTGCCGTGACGGGGAACCCACTGTCGCTCCCACGCCCACACCGACGTGAGCACGGGCCACAGGGCCCGCCCCCGTTCGGTCAGGACGTACTCCGCGCGCACCGGCCTGTCCTGATACACCCGACGGGTCACCAGGTCCTCGGCCGTCATCGTCTTGAGCCTGCCGGTCAGCACCGCGTGCGAGATGGGCAGGCGCGCAGTGAAGTCACCGTATCTGGCTGCCCCCAACAGGGCCTGCTGGACGATGAGCAGCGTCCACTCGTCGCCGAGCACGCCGAGCATCCGGCCCACCGCGTTGACGCCGGTCATGCTCGGCTAGAGGCCGATCGCCTCGGCGGCGCGGTCGACGTCGTGCCAGCGGCGCAGCTCCGAGCCGGGCGCCCACGTGGAGTGGGTGCCACTCGAGACCCGTTCGGGCAGTTGGATCTTGCAGACAGGCCCGTCGCCCACCCGCGCCGCGTCGAACACCAGACAGTACGACGCGTCGGCGTTCATGTCGGTCGTGATCGTGACGAGGTAGCCATCGTCTTCTGCTGCGTCTTCCGCCGTGCCGTTCATCCTGGGCGCCATCGCGGTCTCGCTGCCGTAGACGCCGTCGTCGAACGCGAAGCGCTCCTCGGTCCCGGTCCTCAGGTCGTGCTTGACCAGGCCGTCGAACAGGAACCAGCCGGGCTTGCCGGTGGCCGCGTACGCATAGCGGTAGTCGCGGCCGGCGTGGCCCGGGTTGATCATGCCGAACTCGGTGACGCTGTCGGTCAGTGATTCCTCCCGCGTGGTGCCCGTCGTCAGGTCGAACCGCCACCGGTGCAGGCGGGTCTGCATCTGGTCGAGCGCGAGTGCCGGCTCCGGGTTGCCCTGGAAGAAGCCGTCGAGGACGATCTCGTCGCCGTCCTCGTAGGCGTTGGTGAAGTGCAGGACGTAGGTGGGGTCGGCCTCGAACCACATGATGTCGCCGGTCCGACCGCGGCGCGGGATCACCGCGAATCGCGATGGCACGTCGCGGTGGAAGCGCGGCAGGTGCACGCCGTGTTCGAGGTACTCCGGCGCCCAGAACAGCGGCAGGTCGTTGAGGATCGCGTAGTTCTCGGTGAACGCCATGTCGTGTGGCAGCCGCGGACGGATGGGCGGACACACCCCAGTCGGCCGGGAAGCCGCCGCGCCAGTCCTCCTTGCCGAGGGTGGCACCGGTGTAGGGGTCGACGCGGTAGAGGTCACCGCACTGGTAGTGGCTCGACAGCGCGACGCCGCGGTGCACGACGACGTCGGTCGAGGAGGCGTCCTTCATCAACGTCCGTGCGCCCCAGCCGTAGTCGCGCTTGGCCAGCTCGATGGGCTCGGCGATGCCCGGCCACAGCGGGCCGCCCGCGTCGAGTTCGGCCAGGAAGCCGTCGGTGCGGATGAAGCGGTTGCGGTAGAACGCCTTTCCGTCGCGGAAGCCGACGACGTGCATCATGCCGTCGCCGTCGAACGGGTGGTACGTCTTGAGCGCCGGGTGCAGCGGGTTCTCGGTGTTGCGCAGGTACACGCCGTCGAGGTCGGTGGGCAGTTCGCCCTCGACGACGACCAAGTCGTCGGCGTCCCACTCGGTGGTCTGGGGCCGCCACGGCCCGGTGCGGTAGGGGTGGTCGTCGTCCTCGGCCAAGGTGGAGAGGTACTTGGCGACGATCTCCGGGTTGGTCGCAGCGGTGGTCATCGTGGGTCCTCTTCGGGGTTGGAGACGACGAAGCTCACCGTGGTCGCGGTGCTCCCGCCGAAGTTGAGGGTGCCGAACGTCCGCGCGCCGTCGACCTGGTAGTCGCCGGCGGTACCGCTGACCTGACGGGCGGCGTCGAGCAGCATGCGGACGCCGGTGGCGCCGACGGGGTGGCCGCCGCCGATCAGCCCGCCGCTGGGGTTGACCGGTAGCCGTCCGCCGATCGCGATCTCGCCGTTCTCGATGGCCTTCCACGATTCGCCGGGACCGGTCAGACCGATGTGGTCGATGGCGAGGTACTCGCTGGGGGTGAAGCAGTCGTGCACTTCGATGCCGTCGAGGTCGTCGAGCGAGATCTGGGCCCGCCCGAAGGCGTCGAGCACCGCGGCACGCACGTGGGGCATGACGTACTCGTCGCCGCGTGACCGCTCGAGCTTCTGAGCCAGCCCCAGACCGACGGTGCGGTGTCCCCAGCCGTCGATGCGGCCGATGGGCCTGCTGCCGGGATGGTCACGCAGATACGCGTCGGAGACCAGCACGACCGCGGCGCCGCCGTCGGTCATCTGGCTGCAGTCGTAGCGGCGGATCCGTCCGTCCACCAGCGGGTTCGCCGGGTCGTCGGCCTCGATCGGGTCGGGGACGGACCAGTCCCGCGTCTGGGCGTTCGGGTTGGTCTTGGCATTGCGGAGGTTGAGTTCCGCGATGGCGCGCAGGTGGCGTTCGTCGACGCCGTAGCGACGGTCGTACTCGTCGAGCACCTGGCTGAAGGCATGCGGCCACATGAAGGTCGCGTCGGTGCCGTCGCGCCCGGTCCACGCCGCGGCGCCGAGGTAGCGGGCTGCCGTGTCGCCGGGCACGGTCTTCTCGAGTTCGACGCCGACCACGAGCGCGCAGTCGTAGGCGCCCGAGCGCAGGTCGGCCATCGCGGCCAGGATCGCG
>JAQSXQ010000123.1 GCA_029256565.1 Mycobacterium sp. | reverse complement strand
CACCGTGCACCTGGTGTCGGCGGCGGCGACACCGCTGGGCGGGGACACGCTCTCGATCCGCATCGTGGTGGAGGCCGGCGCCCGACTGGTCGTGCGCAGCGCCGCGGCGACCATGGCGCTGCCGGGAACCACGTCGCGGGAATCGCGGTCGACCTGGGATCTGCAGGTGGCGGGTGACCTGGACCTCGACCCGCAGCCGACCATCGTGGCGGGCGACTCCCGCCACGTCACGTCCACGCGGCTGACCGTCGCCGCTGGCGGGACCGCCCGGCTGCGCGAACGCGCACAGATCGGACGGTCCTTCGAGCGGCAGGGATTCTGGTCGGCGGCACTGCACGCCGACGTCGACGACCTACCGCTGCTGCGCCACCGCATGGAGCTGGGCACCGGGGCGGTCGCCGACGACGCGCTGGGCGCGCCGCGGGCATGCGTCAGCGAACTGCGTTATCCGGAACCGGCTTTCGAGGCGCGGGGCACGCTGCTCGAACTCGCCGCGGGGGGCTGCCTGGCGACGTGGCAGGGCGACCGGCTGTAACCACCCGGTCGCCCCCGTCGCTTCGGTCGCCCCGGCTAGCTCGCCGCCTTCTCCTCCTGCTGCACCGAGGCCGCGATCTCCTCGAGTTCCTCGATCCTGGTGCGGGCGTAGGCCTGCTGCTCGGTGATCGTGAGCTGCCCGCGCTGGCGTCCGAGGAACGTCACGGCCCAGGACAGCAGGGTCGCGATCTTCGTCTTGAAGCCGACGAGGTAGATGAGGTGCAGGCCGAGCCACGCGAGCCAGGCCAGGAAGCCGCCGAACTCGAGCTTGCCGACCTGGGCGACGGCGTTGTACTTCGAGACCGTGGCCATCGAGCCCTTGTCGAAGTACTTGAACGGCTCGCGGGGCTTGGGCATGTTGCCGTGCTCGCGCGCCTTGACCTCGTTGTTCACGATCTTCGCGACGTACTTCGCGCCCTGGATGGCGCCCTGGGCCATGCCAGGAACACCCTCGACCGAGGCCATGTCGCCGACGACGAACACGTTGGGGTGGCCCGGGATCGACAGGTCGGGGTTCACCTTGACGCGTCCCGCGCGGTCGATCTCGGTCTCGGACTGGTTGGCGAGGTCCTTGCCCAGCGGGCTGGCGGCCACACCGGCCGACCACACCTTGCACGCGGACTCGATGCGCCGGCTGGTCCCGTCCTTGTCCTTGACGGTGATGCCGTTGCGGTCGACGTCGGTCACCATGGCGTTCAGCTGGATCTCGACGCCCATCTTCTCCAGCCGGTCCTGCGCCTTCTTGCCCAGCTTGGGACCCATCGGCGGCAGCACGGCTGGCGCGGCGTCCAACAGGATCACGTGCGCCTCGGTGGGGTCGATGTGCCGGAAGCTGCCCTTGAGGGTCTGGTCGGCGAGCTCCTGGATCTGCCCGGCCATCTCGACGCCGGTCGGGCCTGCACCGACGACCACGAACGTCAGCAGCTTCCTGCGCCGCTCGGGATCGCTGGACCGCTCGGCCTGCTCGAAGGCACCGAGGATGCGGGCACGGAGTTCGAGCGCGTCGTCGATGGTCTTCATGCCGGGCGCCCACTCGGCGAAGTGATCGTTGCCGAAGTACGACTGTCCCGCACCCGCGGCGATGATCAGCGTGTCGTACGGCGTGCGGTAGGTGTGACCCAGCAGCACGGAGTCGACCATCTTGCGCTCGAGGTCGATGTGCGTCACGTCGCCGAGCAACACCTGGGCGTTGCGCTGCTTGCGCAGGATCAGGCGTGTCGGGGGAGCGATCTCGCCCTCGGAGATGATGCCGGTGGCCACCTGGTACAGCAGCGGCTGGAACAGGTGGTGGGTGGTACGGGCGATCAACTTGATGTCCACGTCGGTGCGCTTGAGCGCCTTGGCGGCGTTCAATCCGCCGAACCCCGACCCGATGATGACGACCTTGTGCCGATCCGATGCCGTAGCTCCGGGATGGCTCATTTCTGCTCCTCGACCGATGACCCGCTTCTGACGTTGTGTACAACGAACACGTTAGTCTGCGGGCTTCCCCGTAGCGCGGTGAGATAACCCACCGCGCTACGGCGTCACGAAGTCGGTCGTTACGGCGTCACGCCGAGAGCAGCGGCTTGAGCAGCTCGGCGACTGCGGTGGCCCCACCGGGCTGGTAGCCGTTGATGCTGGTCACGGGACTCAGGATCACGCCGTCGACGCCCGCGTCGAGCACCTTGGTCTTGATCTGGTCGGCGACCTGCTCTGGGCTGCCGAAGACCGCCTGCTGGCGGAAGTCCTCGGGGATGAGGTCGGCGGTGACGTTCTCGTCGATCATGGCGACGACGAGCATGCTGGTCTCGAGGGTGGCCGGATCGCGCCCGATCTCCTCGCAGCGCTCCTTGACGACCTGCAGCTTGCGGGGCAGCTCGTCGAAGCCCGCGATGATGTTGAGGTGGTCGAAGTGCTTGGCGGCCAACGGGATCGTCTTCTTCTCGCCGCTGCCGCCGATCATCAGCGGGATGTGGTCGCGGAAGCGTGGCTCTGCCATGGCCTCCTGGGTCTTGTAGTACTTGCCCGACACCGTGGGCCGTTCGCCTGCCAGCATCGGCAGGATGATGTCGAGGGCCTCGCCGAGCTTGTTGAAGCGGTCGGTGAAGGTGCCGAATTCGTAGCCCAGCGAGTCGTGCTCGAGTTCGAACCACCCCGTGCCGATGCCGAGGACGGCCCGGCCCTGGCTGATCACGTCGAGGGTGGTGATGGCCTTGGCCAGCAGCGTGGGCTGGCGGTAGGTGTTGCCCGTGACCAGCGTGCCGAGCTGCACCTTCTCGGTCGCCGCCGCGAGCGCGCCCAGCGCGGTGTACGCCTCGAGCATCGGCTGGTCGGGCGTACCGAGGCCGGGTAGTTGATAGAAGTGGTCCATGAGGAAGACCGAGTCGTAGCCGGCCGCTTCGGCTTCGCGCGCCTGGGCGATCACGGTGGGGAACATCTCCTCGACACCGGTGCCGTAGGAGAAGTTCGGGATCTGGAGTCCGAGTCGAATCGTCACGCATTCGACCCTATCCACGAAGTGGTGTGCGCCGTCGTGCGTTTCGCTCGGCGCGAAGCCCGCGAGCTGCGGGAATAAACCGGCGTCAGCCGAAGTTCGCGAGTGCCCCGTGGCTCACGTGCAGCGTCTCGCCGGTGATGTGCCGGGCGGCGGGAGTGGTCAGGAACAGGGCGAGGCGGGTGATCTCCGCGGCGACCGACGCACTGGTGCTGCCGACGCCGTCGTAACCGGGCTCGGCGCCCTTGCCAGCTGCGACGGTGTTCACGGTGATGCCGCGGATGCCGAAGTGCGTGGCCTGCCCCGCGGTCCAGTTCGACATGGCTGCCTTGACGGCGGCTTCCGGGCTGCCCTCGGCCACGGTGCCGGGGACCACGTTGACGATGGATCCGCCGGAGTTGAGCTGGTCGCCCAGGATCTGCACGGTCAGCACCGCCGAGAGCATGGTGGTGTCGAGGGCGGACCGCCACGCTGCCGCGCGGTCGGCCAGCGAGTACGTGCGCGGGTCGCCGGCGTTCCAACGAGCCGCGGGCACGTTCACGATGGTGTCGATGTGATGCGGGAACTCGCCACGCGCGGCCTCGAGGGCGGCGGGGTCGGTGTTGTCGAGGACGATGTACTCGACGTCGAGTTCCTTTGCGGCGACCTCGAGTTCGTCACGGCGGGCGCCGGCGATCACGACCTGGTGGCCGGCATCGCGGAAACCTTGCGCGATGGCGCGGCCAAGCTCCGTGTCACCGCCGGTGAGAAGCACCTCAGACACCACGACCTCCTCGTGTTCAACGCTGAACCCAGCGAGTCGCCGCCCATGTTACTGGACAGTAGCTAGGGCGCGAAATTCGCCACGCGGGTCGTCGCCGAACCGTGGTCGGCCGGTGACCTAGGGTTGGCTCGTGTCCGGAACCAGCCGGCCGGCGGGTCTGCCGCGCTGGCTCTTCGTCCCGGCGGCGATCGGGGCGGCGTTCGTGGCGCTGCCGCTGATCGCGGTGGTCGCCAGGGTCGACTGGCCGCGGTTCGTCAGCCTGGTGACCAGCCCGTCCTCGCTGAGTGCGCTGCGGCTGAGCCTCCAGACCGCGGCAGCAAGCACGGTGCTCTGCATCGTCGTCGGCGTGCCGATGGCGCTGGTGCTGGCCCGCAGCGGCTCGCGCATCGTGCGGTGGGCGCGGCCGCTGATCCTGCTGCCACTGGTGTTGCCGCCGGTCGTCGGCGGCATCGCGCTGCTGTACGCATTCGGCAGGCTGGGCCTGCTCGGTCGGCACCTGGAGGCGGTCGGCGTCGACATCGCGTTCACCACGACCGCGGTGGTACTCGCGCAGACGTTCGTCTCCCTGCCCTTCCTGGTGATCGCACTCGAGGGCGCAGCGCGCACCGCGGGCACGGACTACGAGATGGTGGCATCGACACTGGGTGCGCGGCCGACGACGGTCTGGTGGCGCGTGACGCTGCCGCTGCTGGCGCCGGGCCTGGTGTCGGGCGCCGTGCTCGCCTTCGCGCGCTCACTCGGCGAATTCGGCGCGACGCTCACCTTCGCCGGCTCCCGAGAGGGGGTGACCCGCACGCTGCCGCTGGAGATCTACCTGCAGCGCGAGTCCGATCCGGAGGCGGCGGTCGCACTGTCGGTGCTGCTGGTGGTGGTGGCCGCGGTGGTCGTGGTCGGCCTCGGCAGCCGCAGGCTCAGGGCGGGCGGCGCCAATGCCTGGTGACGGCAGCGCGACTGCTGGAGGCGGCATCTCGGTGCGCGCGGTGGTCGGCGCGCGGGGTCTGGACGTCGAGTTGTCGGTCGCGCCGGGGGAGGTGCTCGCGCTGCTGGGACCCAACGGCGCGGGCAAGTCGACGGTGCTGCACGTGATTGCGGGCGTCGTGTCGCCCGATGCCGGCTCGGTGCGGGTCGCCGACCGCACGCTGACCGACACCGCCACCGGTGTCCAGGTCGCCACGCACGATCGGCGGGTGGGGCTGCTGCTTCAGGACCCGCTACTGTTCCCGCACCTGACCGTCGCCGCGAATGTTGCCTTCGGACCCAGGAGTTCGAAACGTCTCGGCCGCAACGACTCTCGCGGAGCAGCGCAGCGCTGGCTCGCCGAGGTGGGCGCAGCCGACCTGATGGATCGCAGCCCGGCGCGCCTATCGGGCGGTCAGGCGCAGCGCGTGGCACTGGCGCGGGCGCTGGCGGCGGAACCCGACGCGTTGCTGCTCGACGAACCGTTGGCCGGGCTCGACGTCGCCGTCGCGACCGCGATGCGCAAGGTGTTGCGCGGCGTGCTCACCGCAGGCGGCCGGTCGGCGATCCTCGTCACCCACGACCTGCTCGACGTCGTGACGCTCGCCGATCGCGTGGTGGTGCTCGAGCAGGGGCGCATCGTGGAGTCCGGCACGGCGACCGGTGTGCTCGGTGCGCCGCGCAGCTTCTTCGGCGCGCGCTTCGCGGGGGTCAACCTGGTGGCCGGTCGACGGTCGGGCCCGGATTCCCTGGTGACCGAGTGGGGGAGCACCTGGCACGGCGACGCCCAGGCCCGGGATCAGGCGGGCCCCGACTGGTCGGCCGCCGAGCCGGTGGTGGCGGTGTTCCCGCCGTCGGCCGTGGCCGTCTACCGCGAGGAGCCACACGGCAGCCCGCGCAACACCGTCGAAGTGGTGGTCGCCGAACTGGACAGCCGCGGTCCGGCGATCCGGGTGCGCGCCGACGAGCAACCGGACGGGGCGCCAGGTCTGGCCGCCGACGTCACCGCCGAGGCGGCCGCCGATCTCAGGCTCGCCCCCGGGGAGCGGGTGTTCTTCACCGTGAAGAGTCAGGCGGTCACGCTTCACTCCCGGCCGTAACGGTCGGCTGGATGGGCGCGATGGACGTGTCAGAACACCCCGGCACCGGCGCGGCGCGGCGGCCCGGGGCATCGTCGTGCCAGCAATCTTCCCAAGGGCTCCTCGGCTGTTGCTTTCCTGTCACAGCAACCTCGCAGTTCGACACATTAAGAGCAACTCACACTTGCGTCACAGCGGTGACACGGTAGTTTCTTCCCCATGCAACACCCCGACGGACGCTCCCGACGACGCGCAGGTCTCACGACACTGGCCGCCGCCGCGGCCACCAGCGCGAC
>JAQSXQ010000122.1 GCA_029256565.1 Mycobacterium sp. | reverse complement strand
TGCTCGCGCGCACGCCCGAGCCGTTGCTCGTCCCGCAGACCGCCGACGAGCTGCAGGGGACCCGCGGCAACGTGGTGTTCCCGACCGCGATCGAGACGATCGCGGGCCGGCACTTCGTCTTCTACGGCATGGCCGATTCCTCCATCGGCGTCGCCGAGCTCGAGCGCACCGACCGCTGACCCGCCCCGTGTGGCCCGCCGCATTGCGGCGGGCCACACGCATCCCCGGTGTCGTGCCGGGCCGCGCTACTCACTGCCGCAACGTGGGGTTCGGTGTCGCCGAGCGCTGCTCAGTCTCGCCACGTGCCACCCTGGCTCGACCGGGCACACGCAGAACCGGCCAAGCCCGAAGGCCTGGCCGGTTCTACGTGCCGGTGTTCCCGGTCAGCTCTCCGTGCGCCGACGCCGGAGGGTGAGGACCACGGCACCGGCAAGGAGGAGGAGCATCGCGCTGCCGGCCGCCCACGTCAGCCCCGTGAGGTCGACGCCGGTCCGCGCCAGGTCACCGTCGCGGTCACCTGACGAACCACCCGAACCGCCGTCGGGAGCCGTGCCCGGATTTGCGCCGGGACCCGGCCCGGTGCCCGGATCGACGCCGCCCGGCGCGATCTGCACACGGGCCGACACGACGTCGGCGCCGTCGAGCATCACCACGACGGTGTGCTCACCCGGGACGGTGTCGGCCGCGATGGTCGCGTCCAGCGAGAACGCCCCATCGGCGTCGGTCGTGGCCGCACCGAGCGCCTGCGGCGTCGACCGCAGCTCGACGGTGTACTCGGTCTCGGCGGCGAAGTCCGCACCCGTGACCGTGATCTCACCACCGGCCTTCAGCGATCCGCTCACCGACACCCTCGGCAGCACGGGCGTCCCGTCGACCACCTCGACCGGCACGCCGGCCGACGGCTCCGACCAGCCCGCCTCGTTCTCGGCGCGCACGGTGACGGTGTACGTGCCCGGCTCGAAGCCCGTGACATCCACCGACAGCGTCGATGCATCGACCGACACGACCGACTCGCCCACCGTCACCTCGTAGCCCGTGACGGGCGCGCCGCCATCGGTCTCCGGGGCCGACCACGCGACGCGCACCGTGCCACCGGAAGCCGTTGCGGCCACGTCGCGCGGCGCCGACGGCGCCGCGATCGCGGGCTCGATCAGGACCAGGCCATGGAGCGCCGCGGCGAGCGAAGCCGCCCGCTCGTCGATCGCGGTCTGCGAGGCATCCGCGGCCCGGAGCGCCGACTTGGCTGCTTCGAGCGCCGGGAGCAGCGGGGCCCAGCTGGACGGTGTGTACAGGGTGCTGTCCAGCGCATTCGCACGCTCGATCAGCTCGACGAGCTGGGCCGTGTCGACCGCGATCGTGAGCTGGCACCACGCGAACTCGTCGCCGTTGGCGTGACTGACCAGCACCGACGTGGACCCCGAGTCGCCGGTGGCGACGTCGAACTCGATTCGGCCGTCCTCACCGACCCGCGGTTCGCCGGCGACGGTCGCCACGCTCGCGTCCAGCGGGAACGCGGTGAAGGTGTCCCCGGCGTCGAGCGGCTGGATAGAAGCCGTCACCACCGCCGAGCTGTTGCGCTCGGCCCTCACCGGCGCGGCCTCACAGCCGAGGTTGTACCCGCCGTAGACCTCGAACTCGAAGATCGAGACGCCGTACTGGGTGACCGGCAACCCGATCACGCGCACGTACTGCACGTCGGCGCCGGCGAAGTCGACGACGTTCTTCAATTCGGTCGAGGTCTTCTGAACGCGAGCGAGCTCGTGCCACGTCTCGCCATCGAGCGATCCCTCCACGCGGTAGTCGTTCGAGGTCGCCGACTCCCAGGTCACCACGGCCTGGTTGATCGTTCGCACGCTCTCCAGGTCGACCTGCAGCCAGCGCTGCGTGGTGTACGGCGCGGCCTGGCGGCTGGAAGACCACCTCGTGGTCAGGTTGCCGTCGTTCGCGTTCGCCGCGCTCGCCGTGGGGTTGTACGTCGAGTCGGCGACGATCGGACGGCCGAGGGCGAAGTTCTCCCGCCCGGCCGGCGTCGTGGGCGCGTTCGCGATCGCGTCGTCCGCGAACACCTCGAGCTCCCAGAGCGACACCCCGTACTGCGTCGTGCTGCGCTGGACGGTCTGCATGCGCACATACCGCGCCTGCTCGTCGACCTCGACCACATCGCTGCCGCCATCGCTGCCCGTGCTCGGCGTGGTGTACGCGTCGCGCCAGCTGCTGCCATCGTCCGAAACCTGGATCTTGTACTGCCGTGCGAACGACGCCTCCCACCACAGCCGGACCGTCTTGATCGGCTGGACGGAGCCCAAGTCGACCTGCGCCCAGGCGCTGTCCGAGTTGTTCGCGCTCCACCGGGTGTCCAGTGCCCCGTCGGTCACATTGCCGGAGGACGTGCCGCCGGACGCCGTGACCGCACGGCCGAGCGCGAGATTCATGCTCGCGTCGACCTCGAACTCCTGCACGGCATACCCGTCGCCGTTCGCACTGTCGACCATGAGCAGCCGGACGAAGGTGGCCGCGGTCGGCGCGATGTCGAGGCGGACCTCGCCGCCGGCGCCATCCTGGGTGAAGCGCTGGTCGGTCCAGGTGACGCCGTCCCGGGACGTCTGCAGCAGGTAGCGGGTGGCGAAGTCCTCGCCCCATGCGACCGTGACGCCTGTGAGGAAGGCTCCCGCCCCGACCTCCTTCTGCAGCCAGGCGGTGCCCTTGCCGGCGGACTGCCAGGCGGTTCCGCGGTCGCCGTCGCCGGCCAGGGCGGCTCCCTGCCCGTCCTGCGCGTCGCTTGCGCGGTACGCCGAGTGCTCACCGGACTCGAACGGCACGAGTTGCGCGGTGACCGTCTTGCCGAGGTTCGCCCCGGCGCCGAGACCGAACGTGCCGCGGGCCGAGATGTCAGGACCGGTGAGCGACACGTACACGACCGCACCGGGCTGGCTCGGATTCGCCACGCTGGCCACGGGCACCTCGCCGGACTCATCGAGGATGACGAGGCTCGGCTGACTCACCTCGAGCGTGCGTCCCTCACCGAGGTCGAGCGTGCCCGCCTGGTAGAAGGTCGCCATCGTGCGACGCAGGCCGGGGTGCCGAACCGCCTGTACGCTCGTGTCGTTGCGGAGGATCTGCACGGCCGGATCGGCCGCGTAGGCCTCGACCTCGGCGGCCGGCTTCCCGGGGAGGACCACGTACTCGTAGCCGGCGCCGGCCGGGCGCACGCCGTGGTCGAAGTACAGCGTGAAGGCCTCGCGCGTCACCGGATCCTGGTCGAGCCAGTTCCCGGTCTGCTCGGCGTTCGACACCCGCAACGCTCCGTCGGCGGGGAACACGTAGCCGACCTCGTCGTTGTACGCCCACGAGTCACCCTCGATCGTCTCCGAACGGGTGCCCGGCGAGACGCGATCACCGTCGACCGAGGCGTTGCCTTTCGCGACGGCCTGGTTCACGGTCGTGTGCACGGCGGCGTCCGAGCTGGACTCGATGCCCGCACCGAGTGCCACCATCTCGTCGTCGAACGAGAAGGTGCTCTTCTTCGCCTTGGTCGCGGCCCGGTCGAGCGAGTACACCGTCGCACCGTAAGTGCCATCGGACACGCCTCCCGTGAAGCTGCCACCGTTGCCGGTAGACCCGCGGGTCTGCTCCCTCACGTACGGCGCCGTCACACCCGGGTAGTGGAACCAGTCGAACGTCGGACCGAGGTCGAGGTACTCACGGTTGTTGACCTGGATCGCCGTCGCGCCCGCGGAGTTCCACACGATCTCGTTCCCGACCGCCGGGCGGAAGGTCGACCGGTACTCGCTGCCGACGGTCCGGCTGGAGTTCAACCTCGTGAAGATGCCGTAGTCGTCGCGCAGGTGCGACGAGAACTCGGAACGCCAGAAGTAGGTGTTCCCCGTGACTCCGTTGATGCGCGTCTCGCCCATGATGCCGTCGAGGAGCGCCTGGTACGACGTCGAGTACAGCGCATCGGTGCGCACCATGCGCTGCAGCGGATCGATGAACTCCGACGCGTGGCTCGTAACCCCGCTGATCGTCTTCGGCGGCCGGTAGTTCAGGTACATCATGCCGATCTCGCCGCGGATCATCCATCGCGTCCCCGAGACGATGTAGAACGCGATCGCGTCGAGTTGGTCACGCGAGAACGCGAGGCCCGTGCCACGCGCCACGTCCGCCCAGAGCGCCGTGTAGGTGAACAGCACCATGCCGTAGCCCTCGCTGTACAGCTGGGCGCCGTGCGCCCAGAAGCTCGCGTCGGGCTGCACGGCTTCGCGCACCTCGCCCGAGTGATCGACCTGCACGGTCTGCACCATCGTGTCGAAGCCCGCGTGGATACTGGCCAGATCGTGCGTCGACACGGCCTCCATGAGGAAGTTGTGCGTGCGCCACGAGCCGTTCGCACCGACCGGGTCGAGCTTGCCTGTGTTGTGCTTCAGGCTGACGTCGAGGGCGTCCTGGCTCAGCACGTCGCCGAGGAAGATCGAGATGCGGCCCATCGCGATCGACTCGCCGATCTCGGTCTCCCACCAGTTGGTGTTGCCAGGATCGGCGGCATCCCAGTACCGCAGCGCCTGTTCGACGCTTGCGAGCACCTCGGGGCGCTCGAACCCGGGCGCGGCCGGATCGCGGTACGCCTGAGCCATCGCGAGCATGCGGTAGAGCGCGATGTAGGCCGACCAGGTGCGCCCGTTCGCCGAGCTCGTGCGGTCGGCGTAGTCCACGTCCGCCCACGATCCGTCGGGTCGTTGCGACTCGACGTACTCGAGCGCCTCGGAGGTGCGCGCGAGGTAGATGCCGTTCGCGATGATGACCTCATCGCCCTGCCCCAGGTAGTACTCCTGGAGACGGGAGTTGATCGTCCGCACATCCTCCTCGGGCGTCGCGGCGGACGCCGGCGTCGCGACGAGCCCGGTGACACCGAGCACGACGGCGACCGCGACCGCGATCAGGGCCTTGATGCGTTTCATGTCCAGCTCCTTCGCCGATGCACGCGCGTCAGCGCTGCGCGGCGAGGCTGTCGATCTTGTCGGCGGCGGCCTGCATGACCTCGGTCAGGTCGCCCTGGCCGGACTGCACCGCTTCGCCCCAGGCGTCGCGGAAGGTCTGCCAGATCTCCGTCGCGTTGGCGATGTTCGGCACGTCGACCGTGAGCGGCACCTCGAGCGAGAACGTCTCGAGCACGGGGTTCTGGGCGAGGTAGTCGCCGGCGATCTCCGCGATGTCGGTTCGGATCGGGAACTGCCCGGTCGTCTCGAGCAGTGCGCGGTCGTTGTCGGCATCCATGGAGAACTTCACGAAGTCCCACGCGGTCTGCTGGTTCTCGCAGGACGTGTAGAGGCCGACGTTCTTAGAGTCGCCGAACGTGTAGGTCTCGTCGATGGTCTTACCCTCGGCCGTGGGCAGCGGCACGACGCCGTAGCTCACCTTGCCGTCGAACGCACCGGTGCCCCAGGGGCCGGCGATGCCCATGGCCGCGACACCGTCGGCGAAGGGACCGGCCCACGCGTCACCGCTGTAGGCCTCGGCCGAGGCGTAGCCGTCGGCGTACAGGGCCTTCCAGAACTCGAGTGTCTGCAAACCCTCCTCGCTCGTGAACGTGGCCTGATCGTCACTGACGAGCTGAACGCCGCCCGAGTTGGCGAGGAAGAACGGGTAGAAGTCGAACAGCGCGTTCGTGTAATCGCTCGACGCGGGCGGGTAGATCGCGAAGTCCGCGGCGCCCGCGTCCTTGATCGCCTTCGCAGCCGCCAGCACGTCGTCGTACGTCTCGAGTTGGGGGTTCTCCGGGTCGAGCCCCGCCTGCGCGAACACGTCCTTGTTGTAGTAGAGCATGAACGGGTTGGCCTTCCACGGCACCTGGTAGAGGTCGCCGTCGGGGGACCTGAAGCCGTCGGCTGCATCGCCCGACCGCTCGGTGACGAACGACTCGCCATCCTCGAACGTGGCCGAGATGTTCACCAGCCCGCCCTGCTTCTGGAACGCGGGAACCGCGGCCGGGGCGGTGTTGAAGACGAGGCAGGGGGTGTTGCCCGCGGTGATGGCCGCCGAGATCGCGTCCTCGGACGATTTGCCGGCGGGAATCGCCTCGGCCGTCACCTCTTCATCGGGGTGCTCGGCGTTCCACGCCTCGACGACCGACTCGGCCCACTCGATCTCCTGCTCGTTG
>JAQSXQ010000121.1 GCA_029256565.1 Mycobacterium sp. | reverse complement strand
GCGGACGCAGAGTCCGACGAGACGTCTGGTACCGACGCCCAACCCGAGGCCGTTCGCGAATCCGAGTCGCGGCGTGATCGCGACCCCTAGGATCGATCGATGATGCATCCCGCGCGTCGCGTCACTGCCGTGCTCGCGGCGCTGTCGTTGCTCACCGCCTGTTCCAGCGGCAGCGAATCGTCGACGCCGACAACGGATTCGGGCTCACCGTCCACGTCGGGTGCGCAGGTCGCCGAGGCCGAACCCGCGGTGGCGACACCCATGCTGGCGCGCGTGCTGTCGGCGCCGATTCCGGTGCCCATGACCGACGGCAAGGTCCATCTCGCCTACGAACTCGACCTGACCAACGCGCTGGGCCAGGACCTCGATCTGCGCTCGGTGACCGTGAAGGCCGGGGACCGATCGCTGCTGACGCTGTCGGGCGACGAGCTGGCGTCGCGGACCCGCATCCTGGGCGACGCGGCCAGGCCGACGAGGACGTTCGGGCTCGCGCAGAGCGGCATCGTCTGGCTGGACGTCGTCATCGATGGCGCCGAAGGCAGCAGCACACCGGCTGTCCCACAGGAACTCTCGCACACCATCGACGTCGGCCTCAGCAAGCCCATGCCGCCGCTGCTGCCCGCCACCATGGTCGTCGACGTCGCACCAACGAGCGTCTCCACCCACGAACCGGCGGTCATCTCGCCGCCACTCGACGGGCCACGCTGGCTGAACGCCAACGGCTGCTGCGACATGACGGCCCACCGCATGGCCCTCAATCCGCTCAACGGCGAGCTGTGGGCGGCCGAGCGGTTCGCCATCGACTACCTGCAGCTCAGCGCGAACGGCACGATCTTCGACGGCGACAAGGCCAGGACAGAGTCCTACCCCTACTTCGGTGCCGACATCCACGCCGTGGCCGACGGCCCCGTGGTGTCGGTGCTCGACGGGCTGCCCGAACAGGTGGCGGGCACGGCGCCGACCGGCCTGCGACTCGAGGAGTACGGCGGCAACCACGTGGTGCAGGACATCTCCGGCGGAGGCACCGAGAAGCGATACGCGTTCTACGCGCATCTGAAGACCGGGTCGGTGAAGGTGAAGCCCGGCGACCAGCTCAGCACCGGCCAGGTGCTCGGCAATCTCGGCAACACGGGCAACACCGACGCGCCGCACCTGCACTTCCACGTGATGAGCACACCCGACCCGCTGCGCGCCGACGGCCTGCCGTTCGTCTTCCCGTCGTTCACGCTCGACGATCGGATGCTCGACGACAGCGCGATCGATCCGCTGCAGGACGGACGACCCGCACCCATGACACCGGGGTTCACCGCCCGCGACGAGACCAATGTCAGCCCGATGTTCCTGGACGTGATGACCTATGACCTCGGCTAGACGCACCGCCGCCGCTGCACTGCTCGCCGACGCCGTCTGCGTGGTGGTGTTCTGCACCATCGGGCGGCGCAGCCATGCCGAGGGCCTGAGCATCGCGGGCGTGGCCGAGACGGCGTGGCCGTTTTTGACCGGAACGGCGTTGGGCTGGTTGGTGATTCGCGGCTGGCGGCGACCGACCTCGCTGATGCCGACGGGCCTGGCGGTGTGGCTGGCGACGGTGGCCGTCGGGATGGCGTTGCGCAAGGTGTCGGGTCAGGGCACCGCGGTCAGCTTCGTGGTGGTCGCTTCGCTCGTGACCGCAGCCCTGCTACTCGGCTGGCGTGGCGTCGCAGCGGTCCTGGTTCGGCGCCGACCAACTCCACTCGATCGGTGACCTCCTCGGCGTCGGCAGACGTCGACACCGTCAGCGTGGCGCGCAGACCGCCCATCGGTCCGTCGGAGAGTTCGATGGTGCCGCCGTGCAGTGCCGCCTGCTGCGCCACTAGCGCGAGGCCAAGGCCCGAGCCGCCCGCGGTCGCCGTGCTGCCACGGGCGAACCGGCCCAGCACCGCCTCGTGTTCCTCGGCGGGCAACCCGCGCCCGTTGTCGTCGACGACGATGACCATCGAGGACCCGGACGGGTAGGCCGACAGGAGGATCCGCGTCGCCTCGCCGTGCGCCACCGCGTTGCGCACCAGGTTGTCCACCGCGAGCCGCAGCCCGCCCGGCCAGCCCCATACGGACCCGACGTCCTCGCCCACCTCGACGACGATCTCCACGCCGTGATGGGCGTTCTCACGCGCCACCCGATCGAGCAGGTCCATGACGTCGATGGCCTCGCGGTCCTCGGCCTGCGCGAGCTGCCCCGACGCCAGTTGGCCCAGCGCGGTGATGATCGCCTCGACGCGTCGCTGCGCACGCGACAGGTCGGCGACCACCTCCTCGCGCTCGTCGGCGGGCAGATCGTGGATGCGCAGCGTGTCGAGGTCGGCCCGCATGGCGGTCAGCGGCGTGCGCAACTCGTGGGCGGCGTTGGCGGCGAAGTCCTGCGCGGCCTGCAGGCTGTTGGTCGTCGCCTGCTGTGCGGCGGCCAGCCGGCTCAACATGCCGACCATCGCGTCGGAGAGGTCCTCGGCCTCCCGGACGCCCTTGACCGGGTCGATCTTCTCGGTGCCCTTGCCCAGTCGCAGCGTCTGCGCGGTCAGCCGGCGCAGCGGCCGGATCGCCGGGCCGGCCAGCAGCCACCCGAGCCCCGCGGCGATCAGCACGGTGCCCACCCCGACCGCCGTGTAGAGCGGGATCCGCGCGCGGCTCAACAGGATGCTGTCGGCCCGGATGCCCACCGACATCAGCACGCCGCCCTGCTGGTCGACCGGGATGGTGCGCACCCGGTAGTCGAGCCCGTTCACCTCGACGGTGTCGGTGCCCGGCGTCAGCTGGGGCAGCTGAAAGCCGCGCTGGAACACCACCTGTCCCGTGGTGCGCGACCGGCCCGTGGTGAGCACGCCGCGGGTGGAGTCGCTCTGGTCGGGGTACACGCTGGCGTCGACGATCGAGTCGAGTCGCCGATCCAGTTGTGCCGCATCGTTGTTCGCGAGGACGACCGAGGTGAGGACGGTGAACACCGCGACCACCGCGGCGGCGGCTGCTGCCGATGCCAGTGCCACCCGGGTCCGCAGCGACGCCGAGCGAAGGAAACGAGGGAGCTGCACCGCTACGGGTCGGCGCGCAGGACGTAACCGATCCCACGCACCGTGTGGATGACCCTGCTGTGCCCGTCGCGTTCCAGCTTGCGCCGCAGGTAACTGATGAAGACGTCGGCGACGTTGGTGTCGACGTCGAAGTCGTAACCCCACACCAGCTCGAGCAGGCGCTGCCTGGACAGCACGACGCCTGCGTTCTCGGCCAGCACGGCGAGCAGGTCGAACTCGCGCTTGGTGAGGTCGGCGCGTTCACCGTCGACGAAGACGAGGCGCCGCGCGGTGTCGATGGTCAACGGACCGACGGTCATGCTGTCCGACGACTGCTCGGAGTGCGCCGACCGGCGCAGCAGCGCATGCAGGCGCGCGACGAGTTCGCCGAGGTCGAACGGCTTGGTCAGGTAGTCGTCGGCACCGGCCTCGAGTCCGGCGATCCGGTCGTTGACGGTGTCGCGCGCCGACAGCACGCAGATCGGGATGTCGTTGCCGAGCGCGCGCAGCGCGGTGACCACCGCGACGCCGTCGAGTTCGGGCATCTGCACGTCGAGCACGAGCGCGTCGTGGGTCTCGGTCGACAGCAGCCGCAACGCTTCCTTGCCGTTGGACGCGACGCGGACGTCGAAGCCGGAATGACGCAGCCCACGCGACACCGACGTACGGACGTCCGGGTCGTCGTCGACCATCAAGACCATCCGGCCGGAGCCGTCGGGCAGCGTTCGGTCTGACACGTCAGACGTCTCGGACTGCCCCGACCGCTCCGCGCCGGTGTCCTCCCCCTGGTTCGGAGGTGCCCCCTGCCGCAACGGCATCGGGCCTACGGGATTGCGGGCGCCGGTGCCGAGCCGCAGCGGTTCTTCAGGTCGACCAGCGGCTGGCGGATCCCCGTCAGCTCGGCCTTCACCTGCGGGTTGTCATTGAGGTAGCGGTCGACCTCGACGCGGACTTCCTCGCGCTCCTTGCCCTCGAGGCTGGTGAAGAACCAGTTCACGTCGGGGTGGGTGAAGAGGTAGGCCGAGGTCGAAGCCGAGACGCCGGAGGCCACACCGGCCAAGTCGGCGGCGGTGCAGTTCGGCGGGTTCAGCGCGGGATCGTCCGCCATGGCGGAGGGGATCGCACCGAACAGCATCGCGCCGGCGATCGAACCGGCGCCCAAGGCACCAGCTACCGCACGTCGCCCAGCACGGGCCGAGAGCAACATGGTCAAGCTCCTTCTCGAGGACTTCAGACGCCGTAACCCCTGGCGGTTACCGACAACGGAAAGCTAAGCAGAATCCGTTCCGACTTTCTTGCCTTGCGCTCAATCTGCTGTGAAGACGCCGAGAAGTGCAGGTCAGCGGACCCCCGCCGGGTGCGCCAGCCGTGGTTCGAGTTAGCCCGCCGACCGGGAGGCCGGGCCGGGCAGGGGTCCGGTGCCCTGCCGGGCGGGCGACGCCGTCGACGGCGAGGACAGGCCGAGGGGTCCCTGGACGCCCGCGGTTTGCGCGTTCGGCCCGGTTGCCGGCAAAGCACCTGCGGTCGCGCCCTGCGCTGCGCCGCCCTGTGCGGACTGCATGAGCCCGAGCAGCTGGGGCAGCGTCAACGGCAGCTTGCAGCGGCTCGAGAGGCCGACCAGCGGGGCCTGCAGCTGCTGCATGTCCTTGGCCGCCTGCGGGTTGGCGTCGAAGTACGACTTGATCGCGACCAGTTGCTGCGGCCCGGCCTGCTGTTGCGAGATGGTGGTCAGCGCGGTGTTCGTCTCGGGGTGGGTGTCGAGGTAGTTGCCCGTCGTCGTGGCCACCGAGCCCAGCGTCTTGGCCACCTCGCTGGCTGCGCAGGGGTCGGATGCCGCCGTCGCAGACGGAGCCGAGAGTCCGCCGGGAACGGCCAGCGCCGCCACCGCAGCACCGCCCGCCGCAGTCACAGCGAACACGCCGAGGAGCCCTCGACGTGCGGTTCCGGTACTGGTCCTCATGCTCGACTCCTCATCGTCGCGATTCGCCCGTGGCGTCGCGAAACCCACGCCGAACGGCCATGGCATCGTCTCGGCGAGGGGCCCGACGATGACCTGCGCTCGCCATCCTGCCATCTACGCGCGCCGACCGCACAATCCGTCCAGCAAAGCCGCAGGTCACTCGGATCGGGGTTGCGGGCCGCGCGGACCGCGGACGGCCCTGGCTGGTACGGGGCCCTCGCGGGCCGGGGACCCTACCTCAGCCTGCGGTACGCTCTGGCTACGAAACGCCGGGAAGAAGGCCGAGGTTCGTCATCCAGCAGTTCATGATGCGCTTGAGCAGCAACTTGCGCAGGTATCGCTGGGCGGTCTTCGCTGCATGGCTGCTGCTCCTGGTACCCGCGGTGTACCTGTCGCTGACCAACTCGGGCAACCTGACCGGCGGCGGTTTCGAGGTCTCCGGGTCCCAATCGCTGAACGTCGAGTACCAGACCCAGGACCACTTCCCGGACCAGGGCGCCTCGCCCCTGGCACTGGTCGCCGCGCCGCGCGCCGACGCGTCGTTCGAGGACATGAACGGCGCGGTCGCCGACCTCGAGCGCATCGCGGCCGCCGACCCACGCGTCAAGATCGTCCCCAACCCGCAGCAGCCCCCGCCACAGCCGGACCGGCCGTACGTGGTGTCCCTGCAGACGGGATTCGGCAGCGGTAGCACCGACATCGCCAAGTCGCTCCGCAAGGAGATCGGCATCGAGGGCGATCAGCCCGGCGAGACCGCCGACGGCAAGGTCCGGCTCTACGTCATCGGCCAGGGCGCGCTCAGCGCGGCGGCTGGCGAGGCCACCAAGCACGACATCGCCCAGGCCGAGAAGTGGAACCTGCCGATCGTGATGATCGTGCTGCTGGCGGTCTTCGGCTCGCTCGCCGCGGCGGCGCTGCCCCTGCTGCTCGGCGTGTGCACGGTCGCGGTGACGATGGGCCTGGTCTTCCTGTTGTCGACGATCACCACGATGTCGGTGTTCGTGACGTCGACGGTGTCGATGTTCGGCATCGCGCTGGCCGTCGACTACTCGCTGTTCATCCTGATGCGGTTCCGCGAGGAGCTGCGCGCCGGGCGCGACGCCGAACAGGCGGCCGACGCCGCGATGGGCACCTCGGGCCTTGCGGTGCTGCTGTCGGGGCTGACGGTGATCGCGTCGGT
>JAQSXQ010000120.1 GCA_029256565.1 Mycobacterium sp. | reverse complement strand
AGGCTCGGGTTCAGGATCGACGCGCTGGCGTCGGCCGGGACCTTGTACTTGCTCTCGTAGGTGAAGGTGACCTTCATCCTGTCGCCTGCCGGTTCGATCTCGTCGATCGAGCCGACCCGCACGCCCATGATCTGGACCTTGTCACCGGGGTAGAGCGCCAGCGTCTGCGGGAAGTAGGCGACCACCGTGTTGTTGGTCAGTCGCTTGTACAGATTCCACCCGACGAACGCGAGCACGATCGCCAGCACGATGACGATGGTCCCGATGATCACCGATGCCTTCGACAGGGAAGGCACCTTCATGTTCCGGACGTTGAAGATCGTCGACATCTCGAAGGCCTCCTATCCCTGTTGCTGACCGGGCGGCAGGAACGGCGGATTGCCCGGTAGTGGTGGCGTGCCCACGGGCGGGAGTTGCTGTCCCGGCCCAGGCGGTGGCGGCGGACCCGTCAGTGCGGGCGGTGGCGGCGACGTGCCGTCACCCTGCAGGAAGCCCGGCGGGATGTAGGGGTCGGACGGGCCGGGGGTCACCGGCACCGTGCGGGCCCCTGGCGGACCGGGGGCGAACGGCGCAGGCGGCGTGCCCTGGACGGGCGGCGCGAACTGGCCGGGGAAGGCCGAGCTGGGAACGCCGGGCGCCGGTGGCGGTGCGTTCGGGTTCGGCGGCAGTCCGATGACGTTCGGCGGACCGTAGTCGTTGGAGCCGTACGGGTTCGGCCCGAACGGTCCGTTCTCGGCCTGCGTACACGGCAGCGGATTGCCCGGCGTCGGGAAGTTGCCCGCCGCAGGTGCGTAGGAGCACGGCGAGCCCGCGATGACGGCAGGGCCGGGGTTCTCGGCGGTGCCCTCCAGCGGCGTCGGTGCCGGCGGCGGTGCGCCGTTGTCGAACCGCTGACCGTTGGGATCCGGGAACCGGAACTCGGGCAGGCCCGCGTTGCGCCAGAACTCCTCCGGGTTGATGCCGCGCTTCTTGAAGGCAGCGTCGACCCAGGGCTGAATGATCTGGTACGGCAGGATGTTGATCAGGATGACCTTGAAGTACGGGCCGGAGGCCACGGCTTCACCGAGCGCCGTGGCGACCTTGCTGACGTTGCTCAGCACGTCCATCAGGTCGAACTTGCGCTCGACGAGCACGTCGCTGATCGTGCGCAGCTGCTCGAGCACCCGGTTGATGTTCGGGTTGTCCTTCGTGAAGCCGGCCACCTGCTGGGAGAAGGCCGAGACCCGGGCGAGCAGTGCGTCGACCGCAGCGTTGCGCTGGTTGATCTCGCCGAGCAGGGTCTGCGCGTTGACGAACAGATCGTTGATCTGACCGCTGCGGTTGCCGAGCACGCCTGCGATCTTGTTGGCGTTCGCGAGGAGCTTCTTGATGTCCTCGTCGCGCTTGCCGATCGTGTCCGAGAACCGGGCCACGCCGTCGAGTGCGGCACTCAGGTGCGGGTAGGTCTGGTCGATGGTCTCCGACAGGACGTTCAGCGACTCCTTGACCGTGGTGGTGTCCCACCCGGAAGCGGCCTTCGTCAAGTCAGAGAACGCGTCGTAGATCTGGTACGGCGTCGTCGTCTGGCCAAGCGGCAGAACGCCATTGGCCTTCAGCGCCGTCGATCCGCGCGGGATGATCTCCAGGTTCTTGCGGCCCAGGATGGTGTCGGTGCGAATCGCCGCGCGGCTGTCGGTGCCGATCTTCGTGCCGTTCAGCGTGTAGCCGATCACGACCTTGTCGCCGTCGATGTCCGCCTTGCGGACCTCGCCGACGTCGACGCCTGCGATGCGCACCTTGTCACCCGGGTTGATGCCGCCGGTGTCGGCGAACTGCGCGTAGTAGACGGGCTGCGCGAAGATCATCGGCACACTGGCGAAGCTCTGACCCACGCCGATCACCAGCAGCAGGATGAGGATGCCCATCATCCCGTTGCGAATCCGGTTGTCGCCCTCGAGAGTTCTCATTTCGGCGTGCACCTACCCGATGGCTGGCTGGTCAGCTTGACCGTTCGAACCGGACCGCCGGGCTGGAGGCCGTTCAGGATCAGCGATATGTCACAGGCATAGAAGTTGAAGAAGTCGCCGTAGATGCCGCCGGCCCGACCCAGGATCCGGACGGCCTGCGGGAACTTCACCAGCAGATCGTTGAGTTCTGCCTTCTGGTCGACCAGCGGCTGCTGGATGACGTCGAGGTAGTTGACCGTGTCCCGCAGCAGTGGCCGGTTGTCGGCCAGCAGATCGGAGATGGTGCCTGCGGCGTTGCTGATCTCGGCAACCCCTTCTGCGATCGGGTCGGCACGGTTCTTCAGTCCCGTCACCAACTTCTCGAAGTTCTGAATCGTCTCGTCGAACTGCTGCTGGTGCTTGATGGTGGTGTCGAGCACGGTGTTGAGGTTGCGCACCACCTCGCCGATCGCCTGATCCCTGTCGGCGATGGCCGAGGTCAGCTGAGCGGTCTGGTCGAGGATGTCGTTGATGGTGCCGCCCTGGCCCTGGAAGATCGTGATCACCGACTGGGCGATGTTGTTGACCTTGTCGGGATCCAGCGACCGGAACAGCGGGCGGAAGCCGCCGATGAGGGCATCGAGGTCCAGTGCGGGCTCGGTGCGCTCGACCGGGATGGTGCCGCCACCGGGCAGACGGGTCTGATCGTCCCCGCGCTTCAGCTCGAGGTAGCGGTCGCCGATCAGGTTGAGGTAGCGGACCGAGGCAGTGCTGCCCTGGAACAGCGGCAGGGTGCGGTCCACGTCGAATTGCACCTCGACCCGGTCGCCGCCGGGAAGCAGTTTGACCTCGGAGACCTTGCCGACCTCGACGCCGGACGCGCGGACGAACTGGCCGGGGCGCAGGCCGCTGGCGTTCTTGAAGACGGCCGTGTAGCCGGTGGTGCGGTCGAACCGCATCTGCCCGAACACCACGATGATGAGCGCGGTGAACATGAGCAGCACCAGGGACATGGCGCCGAGCTTGATCGCTGTACCGGTGATTTTCATGGGTTGATCGTGTTCTCCCCGATCTGGCGACCCCAGACGTACTCGATCGCGATGGGCTGACCCAGTTCGAAGTGGTTGTAGGGCGCGATGCTGGCGCCGGTGTCCATCACCAGGTACGGCGCGGGCCACAGATCACGGGTCACGGGCTGCCAGCAGCCGGGACGTCCCTCGGGTCCGCCGCTCGCGTTGACGCGAGGGAGGTTGTCGGGGAACACGTACGGGTTAGCGGCACCGATGATCGAGGTGCGGGTGTTCAGCGAGTAGCCGTTGCCGCCGCCGAAGGCCGCGCGGGCCTTGGGCTCCACGTCGTGGAAGTTGCGGATCGTGCAGAAGAGCGCCGGGCTGTACTCGTCGAGCAGTGCCGAGGTCGGCAGCAGGTCCTGGATGCCGCGCTGCAGGTACGGACCGCCGCGCTCGAACACGTCGCCGCCGGTGTTGCCGAATCCGACGGCACCCATCAGCGCCTGGTCGAGGTTGCCACGCTGCTCGTTCAGCGTCCGAGCGGTGGTCACTGCGTTCTCGAGGCCGTCGAACAGATCCGGTGCGGCATCGGCGTAGATGTCGGCGAAGCCGATGAGTCCCTGAAAGTCGCGGCGCAGCTGCGGCATCCGCGGGTTGAGGTCGGCGAGGAGTTCGTTACCGGTCTCGATCGACTGTCCGAACCGGTTGCCGAGACCGTCGAGCGCCTGGGCAGTCGCCGTCAGCGTCTGGTTGAGCTTGATCGGGTCGACCTGCTTGGTCACCTCGACGACGGTCTCGAACAGGGTGTTGAACTCGGTGGTGACCGAGGACGCGTCGATGGGCGTGGAGGCGCTCACCCGCTCGGGGCTGGGGTCCGCCGGCGAGGAGAACGCGATGTACTTGTTGCCGAACACCGTGCTGGCTTGAATGTCCGCCTCGACGTTGGCGGGGATCAGGTTCATGAACTTCTTGTTGACGTCGAGCAGGACCTTGGCCCTCGGCTCGCCGCCTACGTCGACGGCCTCGACCTCGGTGACCCGGCCGATCTCGACGCCGTTGTAAGTGACTTTCGAGCCGGGGTCCATCGCAAGGCCCGACCGAGCCGAGATCATCGTCAGCCGTTCGGGATCGGAGAACCCGCCGCGGAACTGCACCCACACCAGGCTGACGACGACTGCGGCCACGACCAGCAGCACCAGGCCGGCCAACTTGTACGGCGGCGTCCGCGGCTTGTTGACCTCGGACTCAATTTGATCAGGTCTGGTCATGTCGCTACACCGTGAGGTTGAAGTTGGCGTCGGTGCCGTACAGCGCCAACGATGCGAACAGGACGACGAGGACGATTGCGATCAGGGAGGCGCGCATCGAGCGGCCGACGGCCTCGCCGACGCCGACCGGGCCGCCGCTGGCGTAGAAGCCGTAGTAGCAGTGGTTGAGCATCACGATGACCGAGATGATGATCGCCTGCACGAACGACCAGGCGACGTCGTCTGGTCGGAGGAACGTTCGGAAGTAGTGCTCGTAGGTTCCGGTCGACTGTCCGTAGAACAGCGTCGTGGTCACCTGCGCCGACAGGAACGACATGATGATCGCCATCGCGTACAGCGGGATGATCACGACGAAGCCGGCCATGATGCGCGTCGACACCAGGTAGCTGATCGACTTGATGCCCATGACCTCGAGCGCGTCGATCTCCTCGCTGATGCGCATGGCGCCGAGTTCGGCGGTCGCGCCGGCGCCGACGGTCGCGGCCAATGCCTGACCCGCCACGACCGGTGCGGCGATGCGGACGTTGACCAGTGCGGCGAAGAAGCCGGTGAAGGCCTCGACGCCGATGTTGCCCAGCGATGCGAAGCCCTGGATGGCGATCAGCGAACCGCCCGAGAGGGTGACGAAGCCGACGATGGCAACGGTGCCGCCGATGACGGCCATGGCGCCGGTGCCCATGCCGATCTCGGCGATGAGCCGCAGCATCTCCTTGCGGTAGTAGCGCACCGCGTGGCCGATGGATCCGACGGCGGTGACGATGAACCATGCGACGTGGCCGATGCTGTCGAGGCCGCGGGCGGGCGCACTGGCGAGCTTCGTGGCTCGCGGGATCGCTCTGGGGAAGCGCTGCCGCAGGACTGCTGATGTGGACACGTCAGCCCCCCGTTCCGAATCGGACGCCGATGGTGGTCAGGACCACGTTCACGGCGAAGAGGGCGATGACGCAGAGGACCAGCGTCTCGTTGACCGCGGTGCCCACGCCCTTCGCGCCACCGGACACCGTCAGGCCGCGATAACAGCCGACGAGCCCGGCTATGAGCCCGAAGGTCAGGGCCTTGACGACGGAGATGAGGACCTCGGGTAGGCCGGTGACCAACGTCAGCGTCGAGACGTAGGCGCCTGCCGAGATGTTCTGTATGTAGACGCCGAAGACGAAGCCGCCGACGAGACCGATCGTGATGACGGCGCCGTTGAGGAGGAAGGCGACGAACGTCGAGGCCAGCACGCGCGGGACGACCAGACGCTGAATCGGGTCGATGCCGAGCACCTCGAGGGCGTCGATCTCCTCGCGGATGGTGCGCGCGCCGATGTCGGCGCAGATGGCGGTCGATCCGGCGCCCGCGACGACGAGCACGGTTACCAGCGGACCGAGCTGGGTAACCGCTCCGAGTGCTGCACCGGCGCCCGAGATGTCGGCGGCACCGAACTCGGCGAGCAGGATGTTGAGCGTGAAGATGATGAGGACCGTCAGCGGGATGGCGACCGCGATGGTGGGCAGGAACGCCACCGTCATCAGGAACCAGCCCTGCAGGATGAACTCACGCCATTGGAATGGTCCGCGGAACGTGGCCTTGGCCGTCAGCACGCACATCTTGACGAAGCCGCCGACAGCGGTCAGTCCTGGCCTGACCTGGTCGCGGACGTAACCGACCAGGCCCGGAGACGACGCCGTCACGAATGGGCCTTCAATGCTGCGTCAACGCAGCCGTGGCCGCTGCGGCGGACCGATGCAACCCGTCGCACTCGCCCTCCTCGTTCCTGCCCCGAACCTGTGATCGCCCTCTCCCTACTGGTTGGTAGTAAGGCGGACCACAGGAGAGTACCCGATGCCGGAGTGGCGTCGCACCGCATCGGCAAACTTGAGATTCGTGCGCTCGGCAAACTCATCGTCACAGGTCAGCCCTTCGGGCTCGTCGTCGAATGCGTTGACGCGCTTGCGCTTTCGCCAGCGTCAATGGAACTGGTCGCACCGAAGCGCGTCCTGAGTTCGGTCTTCAATACTTTGCCAGCGGGGTTGCGAGGCAGCGCCTCGACCACCTCGACGGCCTTGGGGTGCTTGTAGCGGGCCA
>JAQSXQ010000119.1 GCA_029256565.1 Mycobacterium sp. | reverse complement strand
CCGGTGGCGTACTGGTCGCCGTAGCCCCATTCGCGCGAGCCGAACTGCCAGGTGCCCAGACCGATACGGCTGACCCGACCCACTCCGTCGAACTCGAGATACTTCACGGGGTCAACCGTAGTGACCCGCAGGCGATCGTGGCGGACGGGCGGGTCGCACGGTCACAGCCCGGCACGCTCGAGCGCTTCGTCGAATTCCTCCGCCGCCACCTTGGCGTCCTTCCCGTCGGCCAGTGCCCGCGAGTAGACGGCCACGGCCTCGTCGCCGACGCGGGCGAACCTCGCGTCCCACGCCTCGCTGCCGGACCTCCAGTACCCGGTCACGTCGAGCTGATTCACGGCCCAGCCCAGCCCGCGGAAGTGCTTCCGCACCGCACGGGACTCGGCGGCCTCACCGCCGAACCAGCAGTACCCCCTCCCGTCCGGGCGCGGCCACGTGCGGACCAGCTCGGCGAGGCGACTGGGACCGCTTCCGTTACCCGTGCCGACGGTCGGGATCACCGTGACGCCGGAACGGACGGGCAGATAGTTCAGGTCGTCGTCGTCGAGAACCTCGACCAGCGCGGTGACCGACGCTCCAACGGGCAATTGCTCGACGATGCGTGCCGCGGCGGGCAGCCCGGACAGGTCAGCCACCAGCAGTTGCCAATCGGCGGCACCGGGCTGATACCAGGAGCGTGCGTGATCGAGGCCCACCTTCGCGCCGACCGTCGTCGTCTCCGCCCACGTCGAGCCGATCCCGTCGCCATGGACGAGGACGTCGAGGTCGATCCGTTCGGCCACCCCGTCGACGAGATGGCGGCGCACCGTGTAGTTGCGGCCGGGGTTGGAGGCCGAGGGTTCGGGTTCGAAGTACACCCCTACCGCCGAGTCGCCCTCGGGTCGCAGGCGCAGTGCGGCGGGATCGTCGACCTCGAGCGTGATGCGTCGCATCCTCGAGGTCAGCTGAGCGACGGCGACGACGGTGGCAAGGGTGAAGGTCATCGGGGGCGAGGTTACGCGGGCCCTGGTAACTAACACCTCCGCTAATTCGCCAGGTACCTTCGCAGCGTGCGCTCGGACTTCGGACTCGCGTTGGCGGGAATCACTCCATGGACGGCGCGTCACCGGGGTTGCAGTGGCTCGCGGGCCCGACCATCGTCACCCCGGTCGACGGGCGCCGGCGAAGTCTCCCGGGATAGCCTCGTCGCCATGTTGGTGACGGCATGAACCCGCTTGGATCGGCACTGGCCGACCGGCTGCGCACCAGCGACAACCACCTCGTCGTCCTCACCGAGGGTGTGTGGCAACACCATCCGTGGCCCGAGGTGCTCCAGCGCGCCGAGAACGCGGCCGAGCGCCTCCTCGACGCCGACGTCGACGCGGTGGGTCTGGTCGGCGAACCCACGGTGGAGTTCATCGCGGCGATCTTCGGGGCGTTCCTCGCCGACGCGGCCCTGTCGATCCTGCCGGGCCCGATCCGCGGTGCCGATTCCGGCCAGTGGGCCCAGTCGACGCTGGCACGCTTCGACGGCATCGGCGTGCGGCGGGTGTTGAGCAACGGCACACAGTTCGATGGGCTCGCCGCAGCAGTTGGGCCGCTGCCCGTCGACGCACTGACCGACGTCGCGCCCGCCGCGCGGAGCACCGCGTTCGTCGCCCCGAGTCGGCCGGCTGCCACCGCGATCCTGCAGGGCACCGCGGGGTCCACGGGAAGCCCTCGGACGGTGCGACTCTCACCTGAGGCGGTGCTGGCCAACCTCGAAGGGCTCAACGCGCGCATCGACGTGACCCCGGCCGACGTGGGGTGCTCGTGGCTCCCGCTCTACCACGACATGGGCCTCAGTTTCCTGCTGTCGGGCGCGCTCGGCGGTACCGACGTGTGGCAGGCCCCCACGGCGGCGTTCCAGGCGTCGCCATTCCGGTGGCTCACCTGGCTGACCGAGAGCCGCGGCACCATCACGGCGGCGCCGAACATGGCCTACGGCCTGATCGGCAAGTACTCGCGTCGCGTCACCGACGTTGACCTCGGCCCACTGCGCTTCGCGCTCAACGGTGGCGAACCCGTCGACGTGGAACTCACCGGGCGGTTCGCCGCCGAGATGGCTCGGTTCGGATTCTCCGAGGGCGCCCTGTCGCCGTCCTACGGTTTGGCCGAATCCACCTGTGCCGTAACGGTTCCCGTGCCCGGCGTCGGCATGCGGGTCGACGAGACGGCGATCCGGACGGCAGACGGCGCCACCTCGTCGCGGCGACATGCCGTGCTGGGCGAGGCGATACCGGGGATGTCGGTGCGGATCGAACCCCGCGAGGACATCGGGGCCGAACACCACGACCGCGAGATCGGCGACATCCTCATCCGCGGCTCGTCGATGATGAGCGGCTACGTCGGAGAAACGCCCCGCGACCCCGAGTCCTGGTTCGCCACCGGCGATCTGGGCTACTTCACCGACGGCGGCCTCGTCGTGTGTGGCCGCGCCAAGGAGATCATCACCGTGGCGGGGCGCAACGTCTTCCCGGCCGAGGTGGAGAGGGTGGCGGCCACGGTCCCCGGGGTTCGCGAAGGTGCGGTGGTCGCGGTCGGCATCGGCGAACGGTCGATTCGACCTGGGCTCGCCGTCGTGGCCGAGTTCCGCGGACCAGACGAGGCCGGCGCGCGGGCAGACCTCATGCGTCTGGTGGCGTCCGAATGTGGCGTGATGCCTGCCGATGTGACGTTCGTCCGGCCCGGCTCACTGCCCCGCACGTCGTCGGGCAAGCTGCGCCGACTCGAGGTGCGGCGCAACCTGGAGAACGGCCGGAGCTGACGTCAGCCGGCCGGCGCGGGTGGTGGCGGCGGCGGAAGGATCAGTCCGGGTGGCGCCGGAGGCGTGCCGTCGACGGGGGCGGGCGGCAGGTTCTGCACCAGTCCCGGTGAGATGACGGTCCCCGGTGGCGGTGCCGTGCCCGGCAGTGGTTGACCCAGTTGCTCCTTGGGCATCTGGCCGAGGAGCCCGCCCTTGAGCCGTCCGTCGCGGTACAGGTCGACGTAGCGTCCGAGCCATTCGCGCTTGCCCACGTCGGCGTTCTCCTGCCCGGGGGCCACGTCGAACTGCTGGCCCTCACCGGGTGCGGCCGGAACCTCGTTCTGCGGCAGGCCGTATGCGTTGTTGAAGACGTTGAGGTTCGGCACGACACCGGGTCCGGCACCGGGCGGTAGCGGGGTGGGATTGAGGCCCAGCACGCTGCTGCGGTCCAGCCCCGCCATCCCCGGTGCGCCGAGTGCGCCGGGCACGCCGGGCTGACCGGTCTGACCGAGCACGCCAAGGCCGTTGGCCAGCGGCTGACCGAGCACGGGAACGGTGGGACCCGGCGGTGGGGGAGGAACCCCGGGCGCCGGGGGTGGCGGCGCGGCCGGGTCGACCGGTGCCGGGGGAGGTAGCGGTACCGGTTCGGCGACGGCGGTCGCCGGGAAGGCGACCGCCGCGCCGATCAGTGCGGCGCCGACGGCGACACCGACGGCCCTACGCGGAGTCAGGGCCCCGATGTCGTTGCGTGACGCCATGATTGCCTAGACCGACTTCGTCACGCCGTAGTAGGCGACGATGTCATCGGTGTCGGTGGTCGAACTGGTGAGCGTCGCGTAGGACCGCAGGAACGACTGACCAACGCAGCCGTCGACCTTGATGTGGGTGTCCTTGATCGTGACGCGGACCGGAGCGGCCTTGTAGGACTTCTTGTTGACGGCGACCTGCTGGACCGTGCCGGGCTTGGCGTGGATCTCGATGGTGCCCGAGACCGGGAACGACAGGGCAGGCGCGAAGACGGGACCGCCCGCGGGGAAGCTCAAGCCGCCGAGGCCGATGCCGGCCTGACCGATCAGGCGGACCTGGCCGAGTTCGATGCCGCAGCCGATCTGGTAGCCGCTCTCCATGTTGCCGCCGCTCAGCGTGGTGCTGCCCTCGCCCGTGACGGTTCCCGTGAAGGTGCCGCCGACGAGGTATTCACGCGACGACACCGCGGTGGTCAGCGGTGCGATCGGGAGCTGGGTCTCGTTCGAGGCGGTGACGGTGAGCGTCCAGCCGTCGGGCGTGGTGACGACTCCGGGAGGTGCCGAGGCGACGACACCGGTGTCCGGCGGGGGACCGGGGTTGCCCGCGGGGTCGATGGCGGGCTCGGCGAATGCGAGCGGGGACGAGACGGCGAAGGGGATGGCAACGAGCGTGGCGGCCACCGTGGCAAAGCGATTCATTGTGCTCTTTCGTTCTCGGTGAGGGGAAGTCGGACGGCCGGTCAGACGGCTTTGGTGACGCCGATGTAGGTGATGACGTCGTCGGTGTTCTCCGTCGACGACGTGAGCGTCGCGTACGAGCGGATGAAGGACTGTCCCGCGCACTGGTCGGTCTTGATGCGCACGCCGGTGATGGACACGCGCGCCGTGGTGCCCTTGAAGGACTTCTTGTCGATCGCGACGGTCGTGACGGTGCCGGGCTTGAGGTAGACCTTGCCCTGCAGGCTCACGCCGGCGCTGACGCTGGGCAGGCCGATGGCGCTGATGCCCGGGTTGATGCTGGCGCCGGGGTTGATCTCGACCTCGTCGGAGATGATGCCGCAACCGATCTGCTCGCCGGCCTCCAGCGTGCCACCGGCCAGCTTGGTCTTGCCGCCGCCGGTGATCTTTCCGGTGAACGTGCCGGCGATGAGGTACTCGCGTGAGGAGATGGCCGTGGTCAGGGGTGCCACCGGCAGCTGGGTCTCGTTGCTGCCGGAGACCTCGATGTGCCAGCCGTCGGGGGTGTCGAGGATGCCGGGAGCGGCCGACGGTACGGCGCCCTCCGGCGGCAGCGGATTGGACACCGGCACGATGGCGGGATCGTTGGGAGGCGGCGGTGCTGGCTCCGCGAACGCGAGGGGCGTGGTGCCGGCGGTTGCCAGTACGCCGATGGCAGCCAGAGTGGCGAAGCGAGTGAGCATGGGGTCGGGGGCGCCTCTCGTTTGTCCGGACCGCAGCGGCCCGGGGGATCTGTCGCGTCGGAGCATCCACGGGAAGAGTTGCCGATTCGTGAACGGATGGCCAACGGTCCACGCCGCGTTCCCGTCGAGTGGGCGCGCGGGCGTGGTCGCGTACACCGTTGTCGGCGAGGCATTTTCGGCTGACAGCTCCTCGGCAGCCAGCGGACACCCAATCGCCGCCGGAGTACACCCCGCCGGGCGCCCTCCGTTCACCATCCGGACATGTCCTGCTCTGAACGTAGGGGAGCCCGTGGCACCGAGGACGTTGCCGAGGCGGAGAGGTCGCATCAACGCGGCCCACTTGGAGGGAGTGAACGTGGAGTCATCACACGTTGCAGGACGCGCGGCGATCGGGACACTCGTCGGGTTCGCCATCGCGCTGTCGATGGCGTCGGGTGCCGGCGCCGAGCCCGAAGACGTCGTCGATCCCGGCCTGCCTGCTCCGGTCGTCGCGCCGGTGACCGCCGACAACGCGGACCCCGCCGCCGTGCTGGCGTGCAGCCAGTTCGCCGAGGTCCTCACCGCAACCGCCACCTACTACGGCGATTTCGCCGACGCACTCGAGACCTACGAGCATCCCGACTACAACGACCCGGCGACCAGCGCCAGCAACGTGACGGCCCGGACCGCTCTGCGGCAGGGTGCGGGGGTCACCATGTCAGCCGCGAACACTCCCGGCCTGGCACCTCAGATCGCCGAGCCAATGCGCTCGTGGTCATGGGGCGCAACGAAATTGCTCGTCAAGATGGGCGTCCGCGGGGGTAGGGAAACCCTCAACACGACTGCTGACGACATGAACACCGACGCCTCGAACGTCCAGGCGGCGTGTGCTACTGCCGGAACCCATGCCTGACGTCGGTGCCATTGCGCGCCGAGTCGCCGCCATGGTGGTCGTCGCTGCAGCGCTGCAGGGCTGCTCGGGCGAAAAGGCCCAGGGTGCAACCGAACCGGTGACCGTGCCGGCATCGGCACTGGTTCAGTCGTTGGCGAGCGTCGCCGAGATCAACCGCGTGATGGACAGCACCGCGATGACGCCGCATCCGGTGACCGACACCATGGCAGACGATCGCGCGTTGCTGCCCAACCTCAACTGTCTGGGCGTCTGGCAGCCGGACCAGGCGGCCATCTACGGTGCGCCTGGGGAGCCCGACGGGTGGAATGCCCTGGCGCGCCAGACGCTCCGCACTCCTGACACCGATCAGTGGTCCAGCCTGGTGCGTCAGTCCGTCGTCTCGTACCCGTCGGCCGACGCCGCCCAACGCTTCTTCGACCAGTCGGCGCAGCGGTGGTCGCAGTGCACCAACCACCGCGTCAACATCACTCTCAACGACAGGCCGATGCCGAAGTGGCTCTCGGGTGACCTCGGCCGCGCCGAGGG
>JAQSXQ010000118.1 GCA_029256565.1 Mycobacterium sp. | reverse complement strand
GCGGGTGCGGGCATGGCACCGGCCGACGTCGACGTGATCCTGCTGAACGAGGCGACGCCCGTGATCAGCGGCCTGGCGATGGAGACCATCACCGAGACGATCATCACCGAGTCCACGATGATCGGCCACGATCCACGCACGCCGGGTGGCCGTGGCCTCGGCATCGGCGTGGTGGTCGCGTTCGCCGCGCTGGTCGACGTCGACCCCGGCACGGCGGTGATCGTCGCCGTGCCAGGCGACGTGGACTTCGACGTCGCCGCGGGCGCGGTGAACGCCGCACGCGCCAGGGGCGTCCGCGTCGAGGGTGCAATCCTCTGCAACGACGACGCCGTCCTGGTGGTCAACCGCCTCGACGAGAAGATCCCCGTCGTCGACGAGGTGTCCCGCATCGACGCCATTCCGTTGGGCATGCTCGCGGCGGTCGAGGTGGCAGGCCCCGGGCAGTCGATCCGCACGCTGTCGAATGCCTTCGGGCTGGCGACCATCTTCGAATTGGACTCCGCGGAGACGAAACTCGTCGCGCCCGTGGCGCGGGCCCTGACCGGGAACCGCTCGGCGGTGGTGATCCGCACGCCGTCCGGCGACGTGGGCGACCGCGTGATCCCGGCGGGTCAGCTGGCGTTGACGGGGGAGCGCAGGGGGGCGACCGTCGACGTCTCCGGCGGCGCGGGCGACATCATGGCGGCCGTCGAGCGGGTGGGCCCTCTGCTCGACGTCGTCGGTGAGGCGGGCACCAACGCGGGAGGCATGATCTCCGGGGTCCGCCAGAGCATGGCCGACCTGTGCGGCCACGACCTCGCCGACGTCCACATCGGCGACCTGCTCGGCGTCGACACCTTCGTCCCGCAGGAGGTCCGTGGCGGGCTCGCCGGCGAGGTCGCACTCGAGAACGCCGTCGCGCTGGCGGCGATGGTGCGCACCAGGGAAAGCGGCATGCAGGCGGTGGCCGATGCGGTGCGCACCCGGCTGCGCGAGGCGGGCGCCACGCGGGTCGACGTCGTCGTGGGTGGCGTCGAGGCGGAGATGGCCGTCCTCGGGGCGCTCACCACTCCTGGCACCGACCGGCCGCTGGTCGTGCTGGACCTCGGCGGTGGCTCGACCGACGCCGCCCTGCTGGCCACCGACGACGAGGTCGACACCGTACACCTCGCGGGCGCGGGCGATCTCGTCACCAAGCTCATCGACGCCGAACTGGGAACGGCCAATCTCGAACTCGCAGAGGAGATCAAGCGCCACCCGCTGGCGAAGGCCGAGAGCTTCTTCCACGTCCGCCTCGAGAACGGCACCGTGCAGTTCTTCGAGAAGCCGCTGCCGGCACCGGCTTTCGGGCGGGTACTGACCCTCGGCGAGCATGCCATGACGCCGATACCGACCAGGCACTCGCTGGACCGGATCCGCACCGTGCGCCGATCGGCCAAGGAGCGGGTGTTCGTCGTCAACGCGCTGCGTGCGCTGGCCCGGGTGGCGCCCAAGGGAGATCTACGCCGCATCGGGTTCGTCGTGCTGCTCGGGGGATGCGCACTCGACTTCGAGATACCGCAGCTGATCGCCGACGCGCTCGCGCCGTACGGAATCGTCTGTGGCACCGGCAACGTGCGCGGCACCGAGGGGCCGCGCAACGCCGTCGCCACCGGGCTGGTGGCGTCCTTCGCACGGCGCACGACGTGAGCGGATCGGGGCCGAGCCGGCCGGTGATCGTCGTCGCCAGCGCGGCAGCGGGGCCGGTCGAACGCGCGGTATTGGCAGGCATCGAGGAGGAGGGCGTGCCGTTCGTCGTCGAGCGGGTGCCGGACGGGGACGCGGTCGAACTCGCGAGGATGGCGGCCCTGCGCTCGCCGCTCGGGGTCGGCGTAGGGATCGACGCGTCGGGCGGGGTGTGCGTGCAACCCGAGAAGGTGGCCGACCCGGTGCCCGAACTCGTGGCCCTGCCCGCCGGTACGCACACCGGCCGGACACTCGGCCACGACGCCGCACGCATCTGCGTCGGGCTGCCGCTCAAGGGCCCGGCCTGCGGCTAGGGACGCTCGGTGCGGGGCAGGTAGCCGGTTCCCGTCGCGACCAGAACCTCGCCGACCGGCGGGCTGCCGCAAGCGCGTTCGCATCCGACGAAGTGCCGGTGCACGGCGGTCGACGACGGCTGCGCGGTCGACGCCGCGTTGGCGGCATCGCTGCGCACGTCGGCCACCGAGTGCTCGCAGCCCGGGCTTCCGGTGCACGAGCTGACCGCCAGCCACGGCGAGTCGGCGTCGAACACCAGGCCCAGGGGCGCCAGCACCCGCAGCGCGACGTCGGCCACACCCTCGTCGAGGTCGCAGAGCAGCACCGAACGCCACGGGGTGATCACCAGCGGCGCCTCGACGGCAGCGAGGAACTCCGCGGTCCTTGCCTCGAGGACGCCGAGGCGGATCGCCGCGCCGAGGGTGACCCGGCCGTCGTCCTGTTGGATCCAGCCGACCGGGGGTGCCGTCACGGGCGGCCAGGTGGCACCGGGGTCGGCTCCGCGCGTCAGCCCCGCCGTCAGCACCGCGGGGTCCGGCAGTTCGGTTATGCGCCAATGCTTGTCGCGCACCTCGACGAAACGGGCTGCCACTGCCGCCATGGTCGGTACGGCGTCGGGCAGCGCCATGCGCACGCCGGTGTCGACACCGGCGACCAGCAGTGCCGCGGCGTCCTCGGACAGTACGTGCGCGCCGACGTCGGCACCGAGTCCGCTGACGTCGCCGCGGCCGTCGTCGATCGCGAACAGGAACCGCCCGGGCAGCCGGGCGAGTGTGGCGTCCCGCTGGATCGTCGCGTCGAGGTCACCGACCATGCCGCGCACGTCGGCGATACCGCCGGACCTGCCGGTCAGCGGTGACGCCAGGACGTTGCGCACCCGCTCGTGCGTCGGCGAGGGCAGCAGCCCGGCGGTCGCGACGGCCTCGGCGAACGCGTCGGGATCGGTGACGCCGCGGGCCTGGACGTTGCCGCGCGAGGTGAGTTCCAGGGCGGACGAGCCGAATCGGGTCGCCGCGGCCGCGAGGGCGCCGAGTTGCGCGGCGGTGATGATCCCGCCTGGAAGGCGGACCCGCGCGAGGGCGCCGTCGGCCGCCTGATGCACCTGCAGTGCGCCAGGACAGCGATCGTCGTCGCGGGCTCTGCTCACCCGTCTACGGTACGGCGGTCAGCCGCCTTGACGATCGCGGCGGTGCCACGATCTGCGAGTAGTGCGACGCGTCGCCGGTGATCACGCGGCTCGTCGCCCCGTGCACGTCGACCGGGACGTCGCCGGCCAGCGTGATGCGGCTCAGCTTGCGGTACTGGTCGTCGTAATCGGACACGGCGTAGTGCTGGGTGGCGCGGTTGTCCCAGATGGCCAGATCGCCCGGCTGCCAGTTCCACCGGATCGTGTTCTCCAGCCGCGTCACCCGGGCCTGCAGCAGGGAGAGCAGCGTCGCCGACTCGTGGGTGCCCAGTCCCACGAACCGCTTCACGAAGTGGCCGAGCAGCAGCACCTTGCGACCGGTCTCCGGGTGCACGCGCACGACGGGGTGCTCGGTCTCGAACGTGTCGGAGACGAACTCGTCGCGGTACTCCCGCGTCTTGTCCAGTGCGGCGTCGCGGGACTCGTCGAAGTCGCGGACGTAGTCGTAGTCGTTCGTGTGGATGGCCCACAGGTTCTCGACGAGGTGGCGCAGCGGTTCCGGCAGCTGGTCGTAGGCCGCCTCGGTCGACGCCCACGTGGTGGTGCCGCCGTAGGAGGGCAACGTGACGGCCCGCAGCAGCGACGCCTTCGGGATGCGGTCGACGAACGTGACGTCGGTGTGCCACGAGTTCGCCTTGTCGTAGCGCGAGTCGATGGGCAGCACGTCGGTGCCGCGGGACAGCACGGTCGGGTGCGCGAGCGTCGGCGTGCCCAGCGTGCGGGCGAAGGCGAGTTGCTCGTCGTCGTCGAGGTGCTGCTGATCGCGGAAGAAGATCACCTTGTGCGTCAGCAGGGCGTCGTTGATGGCGTCGACGGTCGTGGCGTCGAGGTCGCCGCCGAGGCGGACGCCGTCGATGCGGGCGCCGATGTGCGCGCCGAGCTTGACGACGGCGGGGAGGTCGGGGCTGGGGGACGGGGAAGCCATTGGTTCATTCCCGCACTCCCGGCGGGTTGCCGACAGGGTTTCGCTTGCCGCGATCCGAAGTCCCGCGGCCAGGTCGGGGTTTCGTTGCAACGTTCGATGTGACGCCGGTCACCAATGCGTCAGGTGTGTTCTCTGCCACACGATTCGAACGAAACCGGTACCGCCGGTACTAGGTTTCGAGACAGCCCGCCCGCCGACATCGGAGTCGGCGGGCGGCATACAGAGAGGAACGACGATGGTCGGTCTCATCGTTTTCGCCGTATTGGTACTCGCGCTCATCGCGCTGGTCGGGTTGCCCTACCCGCAGTCCTGGCACAGCCGCTGGGGTAGCTCCGACCGCTGATCGGAGGGCGTGCGGTACGAATGGTGGGTGGCTCCCACTCCGTCGGTTCCGACCGTCCTCCTGCTGTCGACGTCCGATACCGATCTGATCGCCGCCCGTGCCAGCGGCGCCAACTACCGCTGGGCCAATCCGTCGCGACTGATCGACGGTGAACTCGCGGAACTCCTCGCCGGCGTCCAGGTGGTCGTGGTGCGCATCCTCGGTGGCTACCGGGCGTGGGAGGACGGCATCGACGAAGTCGTCGCCACCGGCATCCCCACGGTCGTCATCAGCGGCGAGCAGGTGCCCGACGCCGATCTGATGAGCCATTCGTCGGTGCCCGCGGGCGTCGCACTGGAGACGCACGTCTACCTCGCCCAGGGTGGCGTGGCCAACTTCGCCCAGTTGCACGCGTTCCTCTCCGACACGATCTTGATGACGGGGTACGGCTTCAGCCCGCCGGTCAGCACGCCCAACTGGGGTGTCCTGGACTGTCCGGAGGGGTACGAGTCGACCAACGAGGGCCCCCGCGTGGCGATCCTCTTCTACCGCGCGCAATATCTGGCGGGCAACACGGCGTACATCGGTGCGCTGTGCCACGCCATCGACGCGGCCGGTGGCCGCCCCGTGCCCATCTACTGTGCGTCGCTGCGCACCGCCGAACCCGAACTGCTCGACCTCCTCGCAGGCGTCGACGCGATGGTCACCACGGTGCTCGCCGCGGGCGGCGCCACGCCGGCCGCGGTGGGCGCCGGTGGCAGCGACGAGAACTGGAACGTCGCGCATCTCGCCGCGCTCGACATCCCGATCCTGCAGGGGTTGTGCCTGACGTCGTCGCGGCACGCCTGGGAGTCGAACGACGACGGCATGTCGCCGCTCGACGTCGCCACCCAGGTCGCGGTCCCGGAGTTCGACGGCCGCGTCATCACGGTTCCGTTCTCGTTCAAGGAGATCGACGACGACGGACTGATCTCGTATGTCGCCGACCCCGAACGGTGCGCGCGGGTGGCGGGTCTGGCGGTGCGGCATGCGCGGTTGCGCCACGTCGCACCGGCCGACAAGCGCGTCGCGCTGGTGTTCTCGGCCTACCCGACCAAGCACGCCAGGATCGGCAACGCCGTCGGACTGGACACCCCTGCCAGCGCGGTCGTCCTGTTGCGGGCGATGCGCGACGCGGGCTACGACATCGGCGAGGTTCCCGGCGTCGATGCAGGCGACGGAGATGCGCTCGTGCACGCGCTTATCGAGCGTGGCGGCCAAGATCAGGACTGGCTCACCGAGGAGAAGCTGGCGGCCAACCCGATCCGAGTGTCGGCCGCCGAGTACCGGGAATGGTTCGCGACGCTGCCAGAAGACTTCGCCGACGCGATCGTGGAACACTGGGGTCCGCCGCCGGGCGAGTTGTTCGTCGACCGCAGCAATGATCCCGACGGCGAGATCGTCGTCGCCGCAATGAAGTCCGGCAACGTGGTGATCCTGGTGCAGCCCCCGCGCGGGTTCGGCGAGAACCCCGTGGCGATCTATCACGACCCCGACCTACCGCCGAGTCACCACTACCTGGCGGCGTACCGGTGGCTCGACCGTGACTTCGCCAACGGCTTCGGCGCCGACGCGGTGGTCCACATCGGCAAGCACGGCAACCTGGAGTGGTTGCCGGGCAAGACCCTCGGCATGTCGGCGGGCTGCGGCACCGACGCGGCGCTGGGCGACATGCCGCTGATCTACCCGTTCCTGGTCAACGATCCGGGGGAGGGCACCCAGGCCAAGCGCCGCGCCCACGCCATCCTGGTCGACCACCTGATCCCGCCGATGGCGCGCGCCGAGAGCTACGGCGACATCGCCCGGCTCGAACAGCTTCTCGACGAACACTCGATGATCTCGACGCTCGACCCGGCGAAACTGCCGGCGATCCGGCAGCAGATCTGGACGCTGATGCGCGC
>JAQSXQ010000117.1 GCA_029256565.1 Mycobacterium sp. | reverse complement strand
CGTCATCGCCGTCGTGTACTTCCTCATCTCTGCGCTGGTTCGCGATTCCGACGATCCGGGGCCCGCGCAGCAGTACTTCACCGACACCACCACCTCGGGCAGCCGCACTCCCACGTCCGGAACGGCGACGACCACCACCGGCACGGTGACCAGCACCAGCCCGCCGATGACGACCGACATCAACGACCCGAACGCACCGCCGCCGCCCACGTCGGGCCCCCCGACTTCGGGCACCGAGACGTCGCCGGGTGCGCCCAGCACGACGACGCGGACTCCGCGAACGACCGATGATGACGATCCGACCACTACCCGGTCACGTCCTCGACTCAACGAGACCAGGACGCTGTACCCGCGCCCGTGACGGTCGGCCCGCGCCCTACCATCGGTGGTCATGACGCGTAGCGGACCTCCCGACGACCCGAATCAAGCCTCAGGCGACGACCCGACCCAGTACGCGAGTTACGGCAACCAGGGTTACGGCGATCAGGCCTACGCCAACTACCAGGGTGGCGAGCCCACGGGACCCTACGAGCAGTATCAGACCGGCGCCCAATACGAGCCGGAGCCCGAGCCGGAAACGCCGTGGTACCGCAAGCCCGGTCCGCTCGTCGCCCTCGGCGCCGTGGCCGCACTGCTGGTCGCCGCGATCGTCTACCTGGCCATCAACCTCGCCGACGACGACTCCACGACGACCGAGGTCACCACGACGACGAGTACGTCGGAGACCTCGTCTGCGGGTGTCGCTCCGGAACCGTCCGGCACCGAGACCGTGACGCAGTCGCCGTCGACCTCGGCCGAGACCTCGGCACCGCCGACGACCACGACGACGACCACTGCGCCGCCGACGACGACCACGACGACGGCGCCGCCCAGCACGAGCACCAGCACGAGTACCAGTACGAGCACCAGCACCGTCACGGAGACCAGCACGGCGACCCAGACGGTCACCGAGTCGGCGCCGACGCCCGCCGGTCAGCCCTGAGTCGAGTCAGCGGCGCTGGGCCGCGTACTCCGCGACCAGCGCCTCGGCGCTGCGCACCGCGGCCCGGCACGCCCTGGTGGTGAACGGGTCGTTGAGCGGGTGGTCGGCTCGGCGCCGCCACCGTTGCGCGGCCGCGAACGCGGCGCGCGGCCCGTCATAGGGCGTGTCGGGCTGTAGTCCGAGCCGGCTGGCCGGGTCGGTGCCCGATCCGCCGATGATGCGCCGCAGCGAGGCCATTTCCTCGTCGTTGAGCGTCGTCGGCCGCGACCGCAGTGCGCTGAGCAGGCGCAGCTCCTCGAAGGCATGCGTGTCGGCCAGCAGCGGGTCGATGTCGGCCACGATGTACGGCGTCGCGTAGATCGGGTGAGCCTCGACGAAGCGGCGCAGCGACACCAGCGCGGTGTGCGCCTTGAGCAGATCCGACCGCTGCGCGAACTGCTGGTCGATGACGTCGCGCAGTGCGACCAGGCCGCTGCGCTCGAGCAGTTCGTCGGCCAGCGCCACCGAGTCGCTGATCCCGGCACGCAGCACGGCGATCGAGATGCGGATGCCGAACATGCCGAACCGTTCGAGCAGCGCCGACCGCGTCGCGGCGTCCACCGGCAGCTGGCTGTCCTCGCGGACGAAGCGGTCGGCCGACAGCATCGCCTTGTTCAGCTCGGTCGCGTCGACCCCCGCGAGCTTCTCGAGCGCCACGAACTCGCTCTGGCGCAGGGTGCGGGCGGTCAGCGCCAGCAGTCCCGACACGGGCACCACGGCCTGGCAGATGCCGGTCTTGTCCATCTCGGCGGTGAATCGGGTTGCGACGTCCTTGGCCGAGAGCATGGCGTCGATGCGGCCCGCTCCGATCTCGTCGGCGCGCGACGCCACGCCGATGACGCCGAGTGCGCCCGAGGCGCCGCCGACCAGCGTGCCGATCTGCTTGAGCAGTGCGATGTCCGCGGCGTTGAGGGTGCGCAGCAGGAACACCACGGCGTCGACGCGCGGGACGCCGTCCTCGGGCACCAGCAGGCGCAGCGTCCGCTCGGACACGTCGCGGTTCAACGACGACGTGCCGGGGGTGTCGATGATGGTGGCGTCGATCAGTTCCGCGGCAGGCCACTCCACGTCGAGGTCGAACACCTCGGCCGGGTCGAGCCGGGTGAAGTCGAACGTCAGACCTCGATCGCGGGGGTCACGGGTGATCGGCACGTTCGTCCGGCGCCCGCCGCGGTGGTTCGCCGTGACCCTCGGGGTGGGGCCGTTGCGGAACCAGGTGACGATGCGCGTGGCCTCGGTGGCGTCGGTCGGCGCGATCTCCTCGCCGACGAGCGCGTTCACCAGCGTGGACTTACCGGCCTTGAGCGTGCCCGCGAGCGCGATCCGGATCGGCTGGTTGAGCCGTCGGCCGATCCAGTCGAGTTCGTCGTGGATGTCGGGGCGGTGTTGATACGCCGGGTCCGACCGGTACGCCTGCACGGTTCCGGCCAGGATCGCGCGCACCCGATCGCTCGTGCTCATATCGCGCTACCCCGAAGTTCTCCCCTGTGACGTTGCCGGTTCACCAGCCTAGGTGCCGACGGGTGCGGGACTCGGCCCGGTCGCCCGGGTCGACAACTTCTCCGCGTGTTCGGTGACCTGACGCAGGATGTTGAGCTGACGTTCGAGTTCGCGCACGCGCGCACCGCGCTCGTTCTCCTCGAGCTTCGCCGCGGCGAGGGTGGCCTGCAGCGATTCGCTCAGCGAGCGGTTGGCCTGGTTCGCGATCTCGCGGTAGTGGTCGCGTAGCTGGCGCTGGATTCCCTTGAGCCGGTCGCGGGATTCCTTGGTGACGACGAAGGACACGTCGTCGACGAAGCGGCGCATGTTGTTCTTGGCCTCGCTGCGGACCCGCATCATGCGGTTGTCCATGTCGTCCTTGTAGGCCTTGCGGCCCAGCAGGGCACCGGCTCCGATGGACAGCGGGTTGAACATGCCGAGACCGGCGAACGTCGTCAGCATGCCGAACATCATCACGCCGCCGAACGACCCGCGCATGCCCGAGACCACCCGGTCGCCGGCGCGCACGGGCTTGGCTTCCAGCCGCGACACCGACTTCAGCTCGCCGAAGCCCTCGCCCATCTCGCGGGCGTCGATGCGCGGCATGTCGATCGCGTCGATGCCTGCCTGCATGAAGACCCTTGCCACCTCGTCGGCGAGCACCTCGGCGCGTTGATACGCCCAGACGAAGTTGTCACCGACGGCCGTGGCGACGGCGTTCTCGAGTTCGGATCCGATCTCGGCCCAGTGCTGCGTCGGATCGCAGTCGTCGATGACCTTCTCGGTGTACTGGGTGATCGCCCGGAACCGCCCGCGCAGATCGTGTTCGACGTCGGCGGTCAGGTCGGAGATGCCGTCGTTGAGCACCTGCTGCCACAGCGCGGTGTGCGCCATCGCCTCCTGCGCGTCGCGCTTGCGCTGCTCGAGGTCCGCGGTGAGCCGCTCCCGCTCGGAGGGATCGTTGATCGACGCCAGCTCGGAGCTGACGGCGAGCGTCAGATGCTCGGCGGCCGAACGCACTTCGGTCAGCACCTGGTCGCGGACGCGGTCGTTCTCCCGCGACAACACCTTCTCGCTGAGGAACTTGACGATGGCCGGGAAGTTCGACTCCTCGTTGAGTTCCTTGTCGTTCAGTGAGATGGCATGGCTGCGCAGCACCGCCGACACCGGGACGATCGGCGTGTCGATCCCTGCGCGCCGCAGGTGTGCGACGTTCGCGTCGACGATCTCGCGCCAGTGCGGGTAGAGATCGGTCTTGGTCGCGAGAATCGTTGCCACCGGACAGATCTCGAGCGCCTGCCTGATGAACGTCATCTCGGGCTCGATGAACTCCTGGCTGGTGTCGCTGACCATCAGGAGGGCGTCGGCGTCGGGGAGCAGGCCCAGCGTCGACGCCAGGTGTGGCTGGCCGTGACCGCCGACGCCCGGGGTGTCGACGAACGCCAGCCCGTTCTTCAGCAGCGGGCTGGGGGCGGTGACCTCGACGCGCAGCACCTCCCTGCCGCCGGCTTCCGGCGCCCTACGCAGATCGGTCTGCACCCGGGATGGCGGGATCGGGATCACCTCGGGCTCTTCGCCGTCGCCGTTGGACACGACGATCTGCGCGGTCGCCTGCTCACCGAACGACACGACGGTCGCCAGGACGGTGGTCTCGTCGTCGCCGACGCGGGCGACGGGCACGTTCAGCAGGGAATTGAGCAGCTGACTCTTGCCCTGCTTGAGCTGGCCGGCGATCACCACGCGGATCTGCGGGTCGGAGATCCGGACCTTCGCGCGCCCGAGGCGCTCGACGAGATCACCCCGGTCGTAGGCAGCGGCGATCTTGGTGCTGTGGTCGATCAGCTCGACGATGACCTTGACCGGTCTGGCCGGTGCGTTCGGTTGCGTCATGGTGTCTCTTCCCCTGCCTGCGTCAGGCCAACGGTAAACGCACGAACTGGCGGGAACCTCTTGGTTCCCGCCAGTCGTGGATCATGCGTCGGTCTCGATCAGAATGCGTCGAAACCGGTGTTGGTGTTGTTGTTCGACGCCAGATCGGTGTCGACGTCGTTGTTCGAGGCGATGTCGGTCTCGATCTCGGTGTCGTTGTTCGACGCGATGGCGGTGTCGTTGTTCGACCCGATGTTGGACTCGAAGCTCGAGGAGTTGTCCTCGACCGACGTGTTCGCCTCGGTCTCGACCGACGACTGGACCTGGCTGTTGACCGAGTTGTCGACGGTGTTGTCGCTACCCGAATCGCCACCGATGTTGGTCTGGTCGCCGCCGACGGTGCTGGTGTCGTTGTCGACGATCACGATGCCGCCGCCGCCCGCGTTGCCGCCGGAGGCGTCGCCGCCGCCGATGCCGATGAGGCTGCCGCCACCGCTGGCACCGCCGCCGTTGCCACCGCTGGCGTCGACGTCGTTGAGCACGGGGCCCTCGTTGTCCTGGATGACGGTGCTGCCGCCGGTGGCGGTGGTGCCGTTGTCCTCGATGTCGCCGTCGCCGATGTTGACGTTGGAGCCGGTTCCGGCGATGACGTCACCGTTGTTGACGTCGTTGTTGTTGCCGAGGACCGCGCCGTCACCGGTCACGACGTCGCCGTCGTTGTCGCCGCCGACGACCACGCCGCCGTTGGTGGCGGTGTTGCTGGTCTTGTCGCCGAAGGTGATGTCACCGAAGCCCAGGTTGAAGGCACCGTTCTGCGCGTTGGCGCCGGCGCTCTGGTCCGGGCTGAACAGATCGTTGTTGCTGGCCAGGTCGGTGTTGTTCCGGCTGGCGAACTCCGTGGCGGTCTGCGGCGCGAACGTCGTCTGCGGGGAGAACGGCGAGGCGAAGTTGTGGTGATCGGACACCGCCCGCTGCAGACCGACGATCGGGTCTCCACCGCCGCCGAGAGCCAGTCCGGCCGGGGCCGCGCTGGCGGCGACGGCCTGGAGCTGGGCCGGGCTGACGCTGGGGAAGCCGGCGTCGCGCAGTGCGCCGTCCGGGTCCGTCACGAAGGCCGCGGCGACGTCGGGGCTACGGAAGAGGTCGAGGATGTAGTCGATCAGAGTGGTCATCGGACTGCCTTTCGGTTGTGGTTCTCGGACTTGGACGAGGAGCCTGTCGCCGGCTGTCCGGCGAACTGACTACGAATCTATGGACCCGAGGAGCCACCGGGAACGGGGTCGAAACCCCTGCTCTCACCCTGCCATGGTGGGATGCCCTTGGGGTTTGCGTTAGGGGATTAGGGGATTAGCCGGGGAAGCGCTCATCTACCCGTTGAACTGCCCGAATACGAGAACAGCGCGGCCGTTTCCGGCCGCGCTGTCGTGGTGTGCAGGGTGAATTCAGTTGAAGGCGTCGAACCCTTGGGGGTCGGCATTGGGGGTATCGCCGGTGCCGTCGCCGCCTGCGGGCTGCGTCCAGTCGTCGAGGGCGTCGAGGCCCTCGGCCACCGTGCCGTCGTCGATCACCGGCGCATCGAAGGCCAGCCCCGGGTCGTTGGCAGTGGCCACCGCATTCAGCCCGCCGTCCCAGTCGTCCCACGCGGTGTCCACCACACCGGGTGCGGCGCCGCCGGGCTGGGCGATCAGGTCGTGCACGACGGGCGAGTCGTCGATGCCCTGCAGCGGCAGGTGATCGTCGAACGCGTCGAATGCGGCGGTGGCAGCGCCACTCGACCACACGTTCCCCGCGTCGCCGATGGCTGGGCCGGGTCGGCGGCATACTGGGCCGCGACGTCGGGGTCGCGCACCACCGACATCACGAAGTCGAGTAGCGAGTTCGCCACGGGTCCCCCTCTCTCGTATTCGGTGAGCTGGCAGATCACGCACTGCCTTGCCCGAAATGTTATCGGCGCAGGCAGCCTCACCGAATCGGTGCCGAACCCAACCCCGGACCAACCCCGTTAGGGGGTTCGACGTTAGGGGTTCTCGAACCCTTAGGGGGATCGCCCACACAGCCCCATACCGGCCGCTATGGTGAGGGCTGGTCTTCTGCGCTGCCCTGCGTCCCTAGAGCCCTGCGCGAGGAACCGTCGACACTGCTCCCTCGATCTGACTCAGAGGTTTTCCTACATGAGCGACTCACTCGGACTGTCCGTCGGGACCACGAACCTGGTCGCGGCCGCCATCGGGCGTCCCCCCGTGGTGCGGCGCGCTGCGCTGGCTCTGTTCAACGATCGCGCACCCGAGGTCGGCGACCAGTTCGGCCCCACCCAGCCCAACCTCGTCCTCACCGGCTTCGTCGAGCG
>JAQSXQ010000116.1 GCA_029256565.1 Mycobacterium sp. | reverse complement strand
AGGCTGAAGTTCCCGTGCGACGCCGCCTGCGCGGTCTGGGCCGCCGACGCGATCACCAGGGGGTGCCGGGGGTTGACCGGCACCACGAAGGTCCCGACGCCGAGTCCGGGCACTGCGGCGCCCATGAGACCGGCCAGGGAGATCGCGTCATGGTCGAATTGCTGAGCGATCCACACCTGGCGGACGCCCAGTGCGAAGGCCTCGCGAGCCTGGTCGATGAAGTCGTCGACGGCGTTGCTTGCCGTCTTGCTCCGATGCAGCACTACTCCGGTTGCCATGTCGGGCACAACCGAGTGCATGCCCGCGGGCATTCCCTTCCGCTCACCACGAGCGGATCACGGGTCAGCCGTGGTTGCGCGTGACGCGGCACCGCAGCCTGTCGACGGCCACGTCGAGTACCAGCTTCCTGGCCCGCTTGATCAGGAACTCGGGGACGGGAGCGGCGAGGTCGATGATCAGGTCGAACCGCACCCGGGTCTGATCCCCGAGGCGGGTCAGGTTGTACTCGCCGTGCTGACCGCGCTGCTGGAACGTCTCGACGGCATCCCAGACGACCCAGTCGTCGCCCCAGTGGTATTCGAGCACTTCCTTGTCGGTGATGCCCATGATCCTCAGCGTGGCCCTGACGTGGTGCGGCCTACCGTCGGGGTGCCGGTCGAGCACCTCGACACTGCGGTGGAGCGTCGACCATTGCGGCACCTCGTCGATGTCGGCGATCGCGTCGAGGATCGCCTCCGGCGAGGCGTCGAAGAGTTCTTCCCGCGACGCCCTCACGGCCACACTGGCTACTTCCCCTTCTTCTCCAACACCCGCTTCCGCAGACCCTTGGTTGCAGTGTCCATCAGCCCGTTGGCGCCCTTCCTGACGAGGAAGCCGGGCAGCGGCACCATCGGGTCGACGGTCAGCTCGAAGCGCACCTTCGTCGAGTCGCCATCCGGGGTCAGCGTGTACCGACCATCTTGTGCGCGTTGCTGTTTCGACTCGTCGAGAGTCCAACCGACACCGTCGTCGTAGACGGTGTACGACAGCACCTGCTCGTCGCTCACGCCGACGATCTTGACGACCTGTCGGGACTTGCTCGGCCTACCCTCGGCGTCGCGCTCGAGGACCTCGATCTTCTGGTGCGCCGACGACCACTCCGGAAGCGATTCGAGGTCGGTCAACACCTCCATGATCTCCTCGGGTGTCGCTTCGATCGTGATGTCGCGGGATTCGGTTACGGCCATGGAAGGACGATAGCCAGCGAACGTCTCGGCGAAACCAAGATCAGCCCTTGCTCTTCTTGACCTTCATGACCTGTTTGCGCAAACCATCGGTCGCGGCTTCGAGTCCGCCCTTCATCGCCCGCTTCAACACGAAGCCGGGGATCGGCACCGACGGGTCGACGGTGATCTCGAACCTGACCTTCGTCTTGGCGCCGTCCGGGGTCAGCGTGTAGCTGGCGTCCTGGGTCTTGAGCTGGCTGGAGCTGACCAGCTTCCAGCTCGCACTCGTGTCGGTCCAGGAGTACTGGACGACCTGCTCGTCGGAGATGCCCATGGTCTTGAGCTTGAGTTTCACCTTCCCGGGCCTGCCGCTGGCGTCCTCCTCGAGGATCTCGGCCCCCTGATGCTGTGACGACCAGTCCGGCGCCGACTTCACGTCGGCGATCACGTCCATGATCTCCTCGGGCGTTGCTTCGATGACCACTTCGCGTGAGTCGCTGACTGCCATGCGGTGACAGTAACCACCCGACGTTCGTCGGCGAGCGCTTTCGTCAGCGTGCTGCGCCGTTCACCTCGGAGTGGAAGCATCGACGCGTGGCCACAGACAAGCCGAACGACGCGCAGACCATCGCCTACCCCGCGCCCGGCGCCCGCCCGCAACGTCGAGAGGAGACCGCGCTGGCTCCGCACGTCATCGTCCTCTTCGGGGCGACCGGCGACCTGGCCAAGCGCAAGCTGCTACCTGGCATGGCGTATCTGGTCGAATCGTCGCTGGCGCCGAAGATCCGCGTGGTCGGCACGTCGCTCGAAGACCTGACCGACGACGAGTTCCGTGCGCTGACCAAGGAGGCGGTGGAGGCGTTCGGGACCCATCCGCTGACCGACGAGCAGTGGGCAGGCTTCGCCAACCGCATCAGCTACGTGCCACAGGGCGCCGGCCCCGAGGCGCTCGCCACGGCGGTCAAGGCCGCGGAAAACGAACTCGGACCGGAAGCGCAACGCCTGCATTACCTTTCGGTGCCGCCCAAGGCTGCACGCGCAGTGATCACGATGCTCCGCGACGCCGACCTGGTCGACCGCTCGCGGGTGGTGATGGAGAAGCCGTTCGGCACCGACCTCGACAGCGCCATCGAACTCAACGAGTTCGTCCACCAGACCTTCCGGGAGCGGCAGATCTTCCGGATCGACCACTTCCTCGGCAAGGAGGCCGCCCAGAACATCCTGGCCTTCCGGTTCGCCAACGGCCTGTTCGAGCCGATCTGGAATCGCAACTTCATCGACCACATCCAGATCGACATTCCCGAGAAGCTCGGGCTCGACCAGCGCGCCAACTTCTACGAGAGCACCGGCGCCTTCAAGGACATGGTGGTCACGCACCTGTTCCAGGTGATGGCGTTCGTCGTGATGGAACCGCCGACGGCGCTGGAACCGAGAGCGATCAGCGAGGAGAAGAACAAGGTCTTCCGGTCGATGCTGCCGATCGACACCTCGCAGGTGGTGCGCGGGCAGTACGCGGGCTACCGCACCGAGGACGGCGTCGCGCGCGACTCCGAGACCGAGACGTTCATCGCGCTCAAGGTGGGCATCGACAACTGGCGCTGGGCCGGTGTGCCGATCTATCTGCGCACCGGCAAGAAGATGGCCGAGGGGCAGCGGATCATCTCGATCGCGTTCAAGGAGGCGCCGCGCACGATGTTCCCGGCGGGCTCGGGCGTCGGATCGCAGGGCCCCGACCACCTCACCTTCGACCTCGCCGACAACTCGAAGGTGTCGCTGTCGTTCTACGGCAAGCGGCCGGGGCCGGGGATGAAGCTGGAGAAGCTGTCGATGCAGTTCTCGACGCAGGAGACGGAGTACGAGGACGACGTGCTCGAGGCGTACGAGCGGCTGATCCTCGACGCCATGCGCGGCGACCACACCTTGTTCACCACCGCCGAGGGCATCGAATCCCTCTGGGATCGGTCGATGCCTCTGCTGCAGAATCCGCCGCCGGTGAAGCTCTACCAGCCCGGCACCTGGGGCCCCAACGCCATCCACCAGCTGATCGCGCCGAACGCGTGGCGGCTGCCGTTCGAACGGGCCTGGCGCGAGAAGAAGTAGGACGGGATTACGCTGTCTCCCATGACCAATGCCGTTGACCCGACCGTCCCACCGAGCGGTACGGGATGCGCAGAGTGCGAGGCCGACGGCGGGTGGTGGGTGCACTTACGCCGTTGCGCGGCGTGCGGCCACGTCGGTTGCTGCGACGACTCGCTGGCCCGCCACGCCGCGGCGCACTGGCGTTCGAGCGGACACCCGATCATCCAGTCGTTCGAGCCCGGCGAGGACTGGTTCTGGGACTACTCCAAGGATGCGTACTACGAGGGCCCGGAACTGGCCGCGCCCGACAGCCACCCGGCGGCGCAGACGGTGCCGGGCCCGCGTGAACGCGTACCTGCCGACTGGATGGCCGAGCTGAACAACCGCACCGACTGACGTGGTGCCCGACGCGCCCTAGCCCAGGTCCGCCAGCGCGGCGTGTGCGGCGTTGTAACCCGGGATGAACGTGATGCCCGGTCCCCCATGGCATCCCGCGCTGCCGAGGTACAACCCGCGGATCGGGAGGGGCTGATCGACGTACCCCGTGGGGCCGGGCCGGTTCGGCCCCATCTGCTCCGGGTGGATCAGGCCGTGACAGTAGTCACCGCCGGGGGCACCGAACATCGTGCCCATGTGCTTCGGCGTGAACGTGGTGTGGCGGATGATCTTCGACTCGAAGTCGGGTGCGACCCTGGTGATCTTCTCGATGACGCGGCGGCCCATCTCGGCCTTGCGGTGGCCGTAGCCGGTGTCACCTACCGCCGAACCCTCGACGGGAAACCACATCGAGAACGCCGAGACCGCGTGCTTGCCCGGGGGTGCGAGACCGGGGTCGTGCACCGACGGGAATTGCATGGCGATCGCCGGATCGGCGGGCACGATGCCGCGCCGGCAGTCCTGCCACTGCTGCTGCAGTTCCTCCGGCGTGCTGAACAGGCCGATGGCCGTCTGCATCTCGGGGTCGTTGAGCATCTCGTACGGCTCGGCGAAGGTCGGCATGCCGTCGAGTGCGAAGTGCATCTGCAGGTAGCTGCCGCGGTGGTCGATGCGCGCGTAGCGCTCGCGCACCTCCGCCGGCATGGCGGCCGGGTCGACGAGCGAGTTCACGGTGAGGTCGGGTGCGACGCCGGAGACCACCACTGTCGCATGCACCGTCGTTCCGTCGTCGAGGCGGACCCCGGTCACCCGGCCGTCGGCGACGAGGATCTCGTCGACCTTGGCGCGCAACCGCAGTTCCCCACCCCCGCCGACCAGCGTGTCGACGAGATGCGCGGTCAGCGTGCCGATTCCGCCCCTCAGCTTCTTCATCAGCTTGGCGTTCTCGTCGGGCACGGCCAGGCCGAACGCCAGCGCGGCGGCACTGCCCGGCGTTGCCGGACCGCGGTAGGTGGTGTTGATGGCGAGGAAGGCCAGCATGCCGCGCAGTGCGCCGTGCTTCTCGGCATCGGGGAGGTAGCGGTCCAGGACGTCGGTCACCGAGCCGAACAGCATGTCGGTGATCGCCGAGCGCTCGAATTCGTTGGTGGCGCAGGCGTACATCTCGTCGATGGTCTTCGGCGGCGTGCCCGCCTCGAAGCGGCCCAGCGCGCGTGTCGGCGCCTGACTCCAGGCCATCAGGCCGGCCATGCCGTTGACGGCCTCGGCACCGTGAACGTCGTTGAGGTGGGTCAGCATTCGCATCGGGTCGCTGTAGTACACGACGGGCTCGTCACCGATACCCCGCAGGGAGACCGACATGACGTCGACGTCCACCGTGGGTAGGTCGTCGAGGCCGAGTTCGGCGCTCACCTTCGCCGAGGTCGGGAATTGCAGCGAGCCGGCGATCTCGAATTCGTAGCCGTCGAACAACTCGACGGTCGACGCCATGCCGCCCGCGTAGAGCTTGGAGTCCACGCAGAGCGTTCGCAGGCCCGCCCGTTGCAGGAGGGCCGCGGCGGCGAGTCCGTTGTGCCCCGCGCCGACGACGATCGCGTCGAAGTCCGTCATCGCACCGACGCTGGCACGCCGCCGATGTTTTGTCAATATTGACGAAACTTAGTCGGAGGCGCTGCCGAACCCCGCGGCGACCGAGTCCAGCGCCTTTCGGCACAGCCTGGCCAGTTCGGGCAGCGATCGGTTCGGGTCGAGCATCCAGAACTCCATCGCGCCGAAGACCGCCGCCGCGACGCACCGGGCGGTGACCGTGACGCGTAGGCGGTCGTCGGTGCCCTCGCCCGGCGACTCGGTGCGGGTCAGGTACTCCTCGACGGCCTCGGCGAAGTCCGCCTCGACCTGCCGCACGTGACGCACGATGCGCCCCGCGTCGAGTTCCTGGGTGCGTAGTTCGGCGATCTTCGCCACCGCCTCGACGTCGTACGGCGCCGCCATGACCGCGGCGTGCACGGAGTCGATCAGCGACTGCTCACCCGTCTGTTCGGCCAGGGCGGCGCGGAACCACTCGAGGCCGGCGTCGTAGTCGGCGAACAGCAGGTCGTGCTTGGAGGAGAAGTGACGGTAGAAGGTGCGCAGCGAGACGCCGGCGTCTGCGGAGATCTGTTCGGCCGAGGTGTCCTCGACGCCCTGGCCGAGGAATCGCACCAGTGCGGCCCTCCGCAATGCGTCGCGCGTGCGCTCGCTGCGCGCCGTCTGCGCAGGCCGGACCATGTGGGTAACCTACCCGCTCCGATTTTGGACCCGCGCGGGGAGAAGTGGCGCAGATCACGAGGGGTTTCGCATTCTGCACACGTGGAATTACTCCCCAGACACCACTGAGCAATTCCGCCTTGGATTCCACCGAGGTCGAAAGGGGACCGATGACTGACGACAGTACTTCAGACCAGGCACGCAAGGGCCTTCTCGACTCCGTGAAGGGCAAGGCGAAGGAGATCGCCGGAGCCGTCACGGGTAATGACTCCCTCACCGCCGAGGGCCAGCTCGAGCAGACTCAGGCTCAGGAGCGCAAGGAAGCCAACAGCGTCGAGGCCGTCGCCAAGGCCGAGGCCGACCAGGCACGGCAGCAGCAGGCCGAGGCGCAGAAGGAGAGCTTCGAGGCCCGCCGCGAAGTCGACGCCGAGACCACTGCGGTCAAGACCGAGGCGCGGGCCCAGTCCGCGGCTCAGAAGCAGGCCGC
>JAQSXQ010000115.1 GCA_029256565.1 Mycobacterium sp. | reverse complement strand
GGCTCGGCGGCCTTCTCGGCGCGCTTGGGCAGCTCGACGCCGACCAGCTTGGCGGCACGCTCACCGACGGCGCGGGTCTGCGTGGCAACGGTGCCGAGCGCGTCCTGGGTCAGCTCGACGGCCTGGTCGGTGACGGTCTCGACGCGGCTGGCGGCGTCCTCGAGGGCGGGCTGGCTGCGCAGGCGGGCCAGCGCTTCCTCGCCACGCTCGACGAGCCGGTTGTACGTGGTGGTCGCGTTGTCGGCGTAGCCCTCGGCGGCCTTGCGCAGCTCGTCGGCGTTGAGGCGCTCGCGGATCTCGCCCACCTGGCTCGGCAGGTCTTCCTGCAGCTTGTTCAGGTTGGCCCGGGCCTCTTCGACGCGCGCCTCGGCGTCGCTGCGCGCGTCGCCGGCACGCTCACGCAGGGTCGCGACGATCTCGTTGACCGTGGCGAGCGCCAGGTCGGCCGCACCGACGGCAGCGAGCAGCGGAGCCTTGAGGTCTTCGATGTTGGTCTGGTTCTTGTCGGCCATGTCAGTGTTTCCCTTCTCGGAATTCTTCGGATTGTTTCTTCGTCGATCGGATGCGCGGACCTCAGTCCGTCCCGGGTTCCTCGTCGATGACGACGGACGTCGCTTCGACTGCCACCGCCTCGTTCTGCTGAACGAAGGAGGTGTAGATGTCGAGCAGCACCTGCTTCTGCCGCTCGGTGATGGCAGCGTCGGCGACGATTGCGTCCCGCACTTCGCTCCGTTCGGTCGGCTCCAGCATTCCGGCCTGGACGTAGAGCACTTCAGCGGAAACCCGCAGAGCCTTGGCGATCTGGCTGAGCACGTCGGCTGACGGCTTGCGCAGCCCACGTTCGATCTGGCTCAGGTAGGGGTTGCTCACCCCGGCCTGCTCGGCGAGTTGCCTCACCGAAACGTGCGCGGCCTCCCGCTTGGCCCGGATGAAGCCGCCGATGTCCTGTGCCGCGTTGGACGCCGCACTGGTGACGACGGCGGCAATGTTCTCGTCTTGCGACACGTACGTTGCCCCCTCATCCGCGATTGATCTTCGATGACGAAATCAACCGTAGAACGGGGTGCTAACTTTTGCAAGCACCTGCTAGCGCAGGTCAGAACAGTAGTTGGGCTATCGAATAGATGATCAGGCCCGCGAGCGATCCCACCACCGTGCCGTTGATCCTGATGAACTGCAGGTCACGGCCGACATGGAGTTCGATGCGGCGGCTCGCCTCCTCGGCGTCCCAGCGCTCGATCGTCTCGGTGATGATCGCTGTGATCTCCGTCCCATATTGCGAGACGAGGTGCTTGGCGGCGCGGACGATCCAGTTGTCGACCTTGTCGCGCAGCTCAGGGTCGTCGCGCAACGACTCCCCGATGCGCACCACGGAGTCCGCCACGCGCTCGCGCAACGCCGACGACGGATCGTCGACCGACTCGAGGATGATCCGCTTGGCCGCCGTCCACGCCGTCTCCGCGGCCCGGGTCACCTCGTCGCGGGCCATGATCTGTTCCTTGACCTTCTCCGCGCGGGCGATCGTCGTGTCGTCGTGCTGGAGGTCGTTGGCGAACTCGAAGAGGAACTTCGTCGCCGACTGCCGCAACTCGTGCTGGGGGTCGCGACGCACCTTGTCGGTGAAGTCCATCAGCTCGCGGTGGATGCGGTCGCCCACCAGGTTGTCGACCCAGCGCGGCGACCACGTCGGCGAGTCGCGGTTGATCACGCGCTCGATGGTCTCGCCGGCGTTCAGCGACCACTCGAAGGCCCGGTCGGCCAACAGCTGCAGCAGCGCCTCCTGGCGTTCCTCCTCGAGCAGCGACGTCAGCACTCGGCCGATCGGTGGCCCCCACTGCGGCTCGGCGACGCGCTTGACGATCATGCGGTCCAGCACCTGTTGGACGTCGTCGTCGCGCAGCATCTCGACCAGCACCCGCAGGACGGTGGAGGCCTCGGCGGCCACGCGCTCGGCGTTCGTCGGGTGCGCCAGCCACCTGCCGATACGGGCGGTGACCTCTGCGTCACGCAGCTTGGTCTCGATGACCTCGGCGGACAGGAAGTTCTCCCGGACGAAGGTGCCGAGGCCCTCGCCCAGCTGATCCTTCTTGCGCTTGATGATCGCGGTGTGCGGGATCGGGATGCCGAGAGGGTGCTTGAACAGCGCCGTCACCGCGAACCAGTCGGCGAGCGCGCCCACCATGCCCGCCTCCGCGGCGGCGCGCACGTAACCCACCCATGGCGCCGCACCGTTGGACTGCGCCCAGGTACACACCAGGAATACCACCGTGGCGCCGAGCAGGAACCCGAGCGCCACCAGCTTCATCTGGCGCAGCGAGCGCGCCCGTTCGGCATCGGCGGAGGAGTCGGCGCCGGCGAGCGTCGTCGCGAGGCTGGGACGCGTCGCCTGGTCGGGTCCGGGGACTTCGCGCAAAGACACGCCTCCATCATCCGTCATCGCCCGGCGGGCGGATTCCGCCCACCGCCCCATGGGCCGGGCTGCGCCGTATCATCGACACGGACGAGGGAATGGAAAAACGGCGACAGTGGCACAGCAATCTCCTGCGACCGCGGTGAAGACCGACGGCCGCAAACGGCGCTGGCATCAGCACAAAGTCGACCGCAGGAACGAACTGGTCGACGGCACGCTGGAAGCCATTCGCCGGGTGGGCAGCAATGTCAGCATGGACGAGATCGCCGCGGAGATCGGCGTCTCCAAGACGGTGCTGTACCGCTACTTCGTCGACAAGAACGACCTCACCACCGCGGTGATGATGCGCTTCGCGCAGACCACGCTGATCCCCAACATGGCCGCCGCGCTCAAGGCGAACCTCGACGGCTACGCACTCACCCGCGAGGTCATCCGCGTGTACGTCGACACCGTGGCCGCCGAGCCCGAGCCCTATCGGTTCGTGATGGCCAACAGCTCGGCGAAGAGCAAGGCCGTCGCCGACTCCGAGCAGATCATCGCGCGGATGCTCGCCGTCATGCTGCGCAGGCGGATGGCCGCGGCGGGCATGGACACCAGCGGCGCCGAGCCGTGGTCGTTCCACACCGTCGGCGGCGTTCAGCTGGCCACCCACTCGTGGATGTCGAACCCCCGGATGACGTCCGACGAACTGATCGACTACCTCACGATGCTGTCGTGGAATGCGTTGTGCGGCATCGTCGAGGTGGGCGGGTCGCTGGAGAAGTTCAACTCGATGCCTCATCCGTCCCCGATCGTGCCGCGTCAGGTGCTTGACTGAACCCGTGACCGACGCCTCAGAGCTGCCCGAACTGTGGACCCACGAGCCGCACGTCCACCTGCAGTTCAAGCCGGGTGACTCCGTCGCCGCGATAGAGACCAACGCGACGCCCGGGTTCTCGGGCAGCAAGTCCGACGCGCCCGCACTGCAGCTGGAACGCTGCGAGCGGTTCGCCGAACTGCAGGAGATGCTCTACGCCAACAGCCTTGCCGGCGACAACCGCAAGGTGCTGCTCGTGCTGCAGGGGATGGACACCGCAGGCAAGGGCGGCATCGTCAAACACGTTGTCGGAGCGGGCAATCCACAGGGCATCCAGTACGCCAGCTTCGGCAAGCCCACGGACGAGGAGCTGGCCCACGACTTCCTCTGGCGCATCGAACGGGAGCTGCCGACGCCGGGCCACATCGGGGTGTTCGACCGCTCGCACTACGAGGACGTGCTGATCGTCCGCGTCCACGACCTGGTGGCGCCCGAGGTCTGGAGCACCCGCTACGACACCATCAACGACTTCGAGAAGCGGCTCGTCCTCGACGGGACGACCATCGTCAAGGTCGCGCTGTTCGTCTCGCTCGACGAGCAGAAGAAGCGGCTGGCCGAACGCCTGGACCGGACCGACAAGTACTGGAAGTACAACCCCGCCGACGTCGACGAGCGGATGCTGTGGCCCCGGTACCAGGAGGCCTATCAGGCGATGCTCGAGCGGACGTCGACGGACTACGCGCCGTGGCACGTGATCCCGTGCGACCGCAAGTGGTACGGCAGGCTCGCCGTCACCGAGCTGCTCATCGAGGCACTCGAGGGCCTCGACTTGTCTTGGCCCCCGGCCGATTTCGACGTCGACGTGGAGAAGAAGCGGCTCGCGAAGGCTTAGTTCGCGCCGACACTACGGTTGTTGACGCGTCTGACGTGAAATCCGTCAACAACCGTAGTCTCGCGGCATGCCTCGCGAGATCAGCGCCTCGCGTACTCGCGCGATGACCCTGGGCCGTTCCCATCGAAGCTGGCGAGCGCTCACCCGCACGATCAACCAGCCGCACTTGGCGAGGAATTCGAGGCGGTCGATGTCGTTGGCGTAGTCGTCGGGATTGGTGAAGTGTTGCGCGCCGTCGTATTCGACGCCCACCGACCAGTCCGTCCACCCCATGTCGATCCGACGTAGGGTGCGACCGGCTATCACGGGTATCTGCGTCTCAGGCCGCGCGAGCCCCGACCGCACCAGCGCCAACCGAAGACGCGTCTCCTGCGGCGATTCGGCACCACCGTCGACGAGGTCGAGCGCCTGACGAAGCGTGCGGACGCCTCTTGCTCCGGGGTAGCGCGAGGTGATCGCGTGGACGTCCGCGACCGGTAGCCGGGTTGCGTTGAGCAGCGCGTCGATCCTGATGATGGCCTGATCCAACGGGAGCCGCCGACCGACGTCGAACGCGGTTCGCGCGGCCGTGGTGCAACGCATCCCGCGGATCAGCCGGACCTCGTCGTCGGCGATCGCACCACTGCGCACGATGATGCCTGGAGGCGACGGCTGGCGAACCCGTCCGACCTCCGCGGGGTCGCCGGCGGACAGCCACTTGGTGCCGAGGAGCGCCGCTGCCGAGTTGCCGACGAGGATCGCTTCGCGGTTCGACCACAGCCACGCGGCTTCCGCGCGATGCAGCGGACTCAACTCGACGCCCCGCGGAAGGTAGACGTTGCGGTGCACCTTCACGTATCGCAGCCGAAGGTCGTTCCGCGTGACACGCCCACTCGGGATCGCTTCGGACGCCACGATCAGTTCGCTCACACACTGTTAGGCGCGCGGTGGACCCGATCGGTTCCATCGAAGTTCGCCGAGACTACGGAAGTTAACGGATTCCATGCCGGATCCGTCAACAACCGTAGTGTCGGCGCCAAGACCTCAGTAGCTGTAGAAGCCCCTACCCGACTTCTTGCCCAGCTGACCGGCCTCGACCATGCGCTGCAGCAGCGGCGGCGGGCCGTAGAGCGGCTCCTTGAACTCCTCGAACATCGAGTCCGCGATGAGTTTCAGCGTGTCCAGTCCGACGAGGTCCGAGAGCTTGAGCGGGCCCATCGGGTGCGACAGCCCGGCGACCACCGCGGTGTCGATGTCCTCGACGGTGGCGACGCCGGCCTCGGCCATCCGGATCGCCGACAGCAGGAAGGGCACCAGCAGCGCGTTGACGACGAAGCCCGAGCGGTCGGTGCAGCGCACGACCTTCTTGCCGAGCGTCTCGCCCGCGAACTGCTCGACGCGAGCCAGCGCCTCGTCGGTCGTGACGAGCGTCGGCACCAGCTCGACCAGCGGCAGTACCGGCACCGGGTTGAAGAAGTGCAGACCCAGCACGCGGCTGGGGTTCTTGGTGGCCGCGGCGATCTTCATGATCGGGATGCTGGAGGTGTTCGACGCCAGCACGGCGTCGGGATCGGTGATCGCCTCGTCGAGCTGCGCGAAGACCTTCGCCTTGACCGCGGCGTCCTCGACGATGGCTTCGACCACCAGTTGGCGGTCGGCCAGGTCGGCGATGTCGGTGGCGACGCTGAGCCGGGCGAGCGCCTCGTCGCGTTCGGCCTCGGTGAGCTTGCCGCGGCTGACGCCCCGCTCCAGCGACGAGACGATGCGGCCACGGCCTGCCTCGGCGAGCGCCTCGGTGGGCTCGTAGATGCGCACGTCCACACCGGCACGCAGCGACACCTCGGCGATGCCAGCACCCATTTGCCCGGCGCCGACGACGCCTACCCGTTCAATAGTCATGGTCACTTTCTAACGCGAACAGACGCCAACTCGCACACCCGGGGTACCAAGCGTGCGAGTTGGCGTCTGCTGAGCGGCAAAGGCTTAGTGGCTCAGGCCTCTGGTTCCCTTCGCTGCGCTCAGTGGAACTGACCCTCTTCGGTCGAGCCCGCGAGCGCGGTGGTCGACGAGGTGGGATCCACGGTGGTGGCGATCCGGTCGAAGTAGCCGGCGCCGACCTCGCGCTGGTGCTTCGTCGCGGTGTAGCCGCGCTCCTCGGCGGCGAACTCGCGCTCCTGCAGCTCGACGTAGGCGCTCATCTGGTTGCGGGCGTAGCCGTGGGCCAGATCGAACATCGAGTAGTTGAGGGCGTGGAAGCCGGCGAGGGTGATGAACTGGAACTTGAAGCCCATGGCGCCCAGCTCGTTCTGGAACTTCGCGAT
>JAQSXQ010000114.1 GCA_029256565.1 Mycobacterium sp. | reverse complement strand
GTCATCTCCGGGGTGTCCATGTTGCCGCCGAAGTCGCTGGGCACCAGCGACGTCCGCACCTCGCGGCGGCCGGGGGCGACGCCCACCGTGCCCAGCATCGGGTTGGCGGGCAGCCGCACCGAGAAGTCGCTCGCCTGGGCGTTGAAGCCGACGGTGTGCGTGCCGGCGTCGTAGTCGTAGACGTAGGTGCGTTCGGGCAGCGGGTCCTGCAGCGTCGGGCTGACCGGGATGCTGGTGAGGCCGCCGAAGAACGGGATCAGCGTGGAGGCGCCCCACGTCCGCGCCGGGGTGAGGTCGACCAGGTGCACGGCCAGCGTGTCGCCGGGTTCGGCGCCCTCGATCCAGAACGGTCCCGTCTGCGGGTTGAGGTCCTCGGTGTTCAGCGCGGTGCTCGCCACGTCGTCGCGGCTGGTGATCCGCCCGCCGTACGCGTCCTCGGTCCACAGCGACAGCACGGTGCCGGGCCGCACGCGCATCACCGCGGCGGCGCCACCGAAGGTGTAGGTCAGCTGGTCCGTCGTGGGAATGAAGGTCACCTGGTCCATGACCACCATCCTGGTGGAAGCGCCGCCCTCGCGCCCCACGAAGCGCAGTCGGCCCCCATTCCGCCTGGGAATGGGGGCCGCTGCGTGCGTTCGGTGTCTGGGCCGGGTGCTAGACCGAGGCCTTGAGGTCCTCGACCTTGTCGGTCCGCTCCCAGGGCAGGTCGACGTCGGTGCGACCGAAGTGGCCGTACGCGGCGGTCGGCGCGTAGATCGGCCGCAGCAGGTCCAGGTCGCGGACGATCGCGCCGGGGCGCAGGTCGAACACCGACGTGATGGCCTTCTCGATGCGCGCCGGGTCGACGGTCTCGGTGCCGAAGGTCTCGACGAACAGTCCGACCGGGGCAGCCTTGCCGATGGCGTAGGCCACCTGGACCTCGACGCGCTCGGCGAGGCCTGCGGCGACGACGTTCTTGGCCACCCAGCGCATCGCGTAGGCAGCGGAGCGGTCGACCTTCGACGGATCCTTGCCGGAGAACGCGCCGCCGCCGTGGCGGGCCCAGCCACCGTAGGTGTCGACGATGATCTTGCGGCCGGTCAGACCGGCGTCGCCCATCGGGCCGCCGAGCACGAACTTGCCGGTGGGGTTGACCAGCAGTCGGTAGTCCGACGTGTCCATGGATTCGTGGTTCAGGTCGGCCAGGACGGTGTTGACGACCTTCTCGCGGATGTCCGGCGTGAGGCCACCCTCCAGGTCGATGCCGTCGGCGTGCTGGGTGGACAGCACGACCGTGTCCAATCGGACCGGGGTCACGCCGTCGTACTGCACGGTGACCTGGGTCTTGCCGTCGGGACGCAGGTAGTCGAGCACGCCGCTCTTGCGCACCTCGGTGAGCCGGCGGGCAAGGCGGTGCGCGATCGCGATCGGCAGGGGCATGAGTTCGGGCGTGTCCCGAATGGCGTAGCCGAACATGAGCCCCTGGTCGCCGGCTCCCTGGGCGTCCAGCGGGTCGCCGGCGCCTTCGACGCGCGCCTCGTGCGCGGTGTCGACGCCCATCGCGATGTCGGGCGACTGGGCGCCGATCCCGATGTTCACGCCGCAGGTCTCGCCGTCGAAGCCCTTGTCCGACGAGTCGTAGCCGATCTCGAGGATGCGCGCGCGGACCGTCTTCGGGATGTCGGCGAACGCCTCCTTGGCGGTCGTGGTGACCTCGCCGACGACGTGCACCTGACCCGTGGTCACCAGTGTTTCGACGGCGACGCGGGACTTCGGATCCTGCGCGAGCAGAGCGTCGAGGACGGAGTCGCTGATGGCGTCACAGATCTTGTCGGGGTGGCCCTCGGTTACCGACTCACTGGTAAACAGCCGAGCTTTGCTCACGGTGTAGTCCCTCTCCATTGCTTAGTCATGCGAATGATATAGCCGTCATTTGTAGGCAAACGTGCAACCCTGGCGCGCGCAACCCTTGCACTCAGGCTGCGGAGTGCGCCGCTCACCCAACGCGCAGGAATGCTCCGATCGCGTCCACGATACGGCTGGCCATCAGGGTCTTCGAACCGTGCTCCAGCGCAACCTCGTTGCCGTCGGCCGACAGGAGCCATCCGTCGTTGTTGTCGACTTCGAAGGCGCGGCCCTCGCCGACCGCGTTGACGACCAGAAGATCGCAGCCCTTGCGCGCGAGCTTGGCCCTGGCGTGGAACAGCACGTCGCCGTTGGCGTCGCCCGTCTCGGCCGCGAAACCGACGATGGCCTTCATGTTGGGCAGCTGCCCGTCCGTCCGCGCCCGTACGGCGGCGGCGAGGACGTCCTCGGTGCGCGTGAGTTCGATCGCGGGTGCGTCGGAGGCGTGGCCGGGCTCGTGGGACTTCTTGATCTTGCTGGTCGCGACGTGCGTGGGCCGGAAGTCGGCGACCGCCGCCGCCATCACCAGGACGTGCGACTCGGGGGCATGCTTGGACACCGCGTCGTTCAGCTGGTCAGCCGAGCCGATGTGCACGACCTCGACGCCTGCCGGGTCGACGAGGCCGACGGTATTGCCCGCGATCAGCGTGACGTCGGCACCGCGCTGGGCGGCGACGCGTGCGACCGCGTATCCCTGCTTGCCGGAGCTGCGGTTGCCGATGAAGCGCACCGGGTCGATCGGCTCGCGGGTGCCACCGGCGCTGACGAGCACCTTCACCCCGGACAGGTCGTAGGGCAGCGCGTCGGGTCGCTCGAGCAGCAGCTGGGCGAAGGTGCTGATCTCCTCGGCCTCGGGGAGGCGACCGGAACCGCTGTCGGCACCGGTGAGCCTGCCCGCGGCCGGTTCGAGCACGATGGCCCCCCGCCGCCGCAGCGTCGCCACGTTGTCGACGGTGGCGGGGTGGTGCCACATCTCGGTGTGCATCGCCGGGGCGAAGAGCACCGGGCACCGCGCGGTCAGCAGCGTGGCGGTCAGCAGATCGTCGGCGCGGCCCGATGCCGCGCGTGCGATCAGGTCCGCGGTCGCCGGTGCCACGACCACGAGGTCGGCCTCCTGGCCGATGCGGACGTGCAGCACCTCGTCGACGTTCTCGAAGACCGTGGTGCGAACCGGGTTGCCGGACAGCGCCTCGAACGTCGCGGCGCCGACGAACTTCAGCGCGGATTCGGTGGGCACGACGCGAACGGAGTGCCCGGCCTCGGAGAGCTGGCGCACCAGGGTGCACGCCTTGTACGCGGCGATGCCCCCGGCGACGCCGACGATGATCTGCTTGCGCTCAGTCATTTCGCTCGCCCGAGACCCCGCCGCTGGCCGCTACTCGCCGCCCTCGGTGTGCTCGAGGAGGTCGGCGTGAATCTCGCGCATGGCGATCGACAGCGGCTTCTCCTGCAGACCCGGCTCGACGAGCGGGCCGACGTATTCGAGGATGCCGTCGCCGAGCTGGTTGTAGTAGTCGTTGATCTGGCGCGCGCGCTTGGCGGCGTAGATGACCAGCGCGTACTTGCTCGACGCGCGGTCGAGCAGCTCGTCGATGGGTGGGTTGGTGATGCCCAGCGGCGTGTCGTAGGCGGTGGCGGCGTCGGAGTCGAGGCTCTCGACAGGGTTGCTCACGAAGAAATCTCCCGGTGTTTCGGAGTAGCTGCTGGATGTCTGATGGGCTTGTCCGGCGGCCTCTCCAACACGTTCAGGCGCCCGGACGGTCAACGGCCCACCAGCAAGGATACCAATTCAGCGCACGCCGACTCCAATTCAGCGTTGACGACGACCGTGTCGAAGCTGTCCTGGGCGGCCAGTTCGGCTCGCGCGGTGTCGAGTCGGCGAGCCATGACCTCCGGAGTCTCGGTGCCGCGGCCGACGAGTCGGCTCTCCAGGGCGTCCCAGCTGGGTGGAGCCAGGAACACCGACACCGCCTCTGGCATGGCCTTCTTGACCGCCTGTGCTCCGGCCAGGTCGACCTCGATCAGCACGGGGCGACCGGCGCGGGCGGCCTCCCGGACGGGTTGGGCCGGCGTGCCCGAGCGGTGCAGGCCGCCATGGATGTCGGCCCATTCGAGGAGTTCGCCGTCGTCGATCAGTTGCTGGAACCGATCGGGGGTGACGAACGCGTAGTCGACGCCGTCCACCTCACCCGGTCGCGGGGACCTGGTGGTGGCGGAGACGCTGAAGTGCAGGTCGGGGATCCGTTCGCGCAGACATCGCACGACGCTGGACTTACCGACAGCAGAGGGACCGGACAGCACCACGACGCGTGTCATGGCCGTCCGGCCCCTCGGCCGGCGTACACGTAATGCCTAATCGCTGGTGAAGTCGAACTTCTCCAGGAGGGCCTTGCGCTGACGATCGCCGAGGCCGCGCAGGCGGCGGGTCGGAGCGATCTCCAGCTCGGTCATGATCTCCTGAGCCTTGACCTTGCCGACCTTGGGCAGGGCCTCCAACAGTGCGGAGACCTTCATCTTGCCCAAGACCTCGTCGGTCTCGGCGTCCTTGAGAACCTGCTTGAGGTTGGTGCCGCCGCGCTTGAGTCGATCCTTTAGTTCGGCTCGCGCTCGACGTGCGGCAGCAGCCTTCTCCAACGCTGCCGCGCGCTGCTCGTCGGTCAACTGGGGAAGGGCCACGGGGTTCCTCCGTCTCTTGCCGTCATGTGTTGTGTCTTGACTGGTTAGACAACCAGCCAGCGGGGACGACCGTACCCACGCTGACTGACGAAAGCTAACCCCACCCCCGGCTCGAGGAGCCGTTTTCCCAGCGTGTAGGACGCCAGCGAACCGTGCCGGCGCGCACGGATTCGCCCATCGACCGGCGATACGAGGCGTCGTCGACGGCGGATGTGCCTGTTCACCAGCGGTTTTGGCGCGGCGGCCGGATCCGGGGCGGCACGCCCGACCCAGCGGGCGCGGCGATGCCGGGCGGCGGCACCCCCGTTGGGGAGAAATTTTCCCAGGTCACCGCGTGTCGGGCGTGTCGGAACGCGCAGTCCGCGACCACGGGAGTCACCCCCGTCACTCCTGTGACAGTCGTCACATCGGACCCTCACCAGGCACTCACACGCGCCCCGAAGCCCCCGCACAGTCGGGCGCCATAGCGTGCGGTGGTCGGGGTTGACCGGGCCCCTCGCGGGCTCGATCGAAGGAGAGTCGACCATGAACGTCACTCGAGCGGCATCGACCAGGGCCGCTACGACCACCAGCCGTTCGACTACGACGGCACCTGGGTCTCGCCGTCCTTCAACCCCGACTTCGGCAACTGGGGCTTCTGGTCCCTCGGGATCGCCGATCCCGCTGTAGCCGGTCCAACCGAACCAGTCACGGCGCGTGCGGCCGGTGGTGATGACACCGCCGGCCGCACGCCATCGTCCGTAAGGCATTTGGCTGCAATGGTTCTCGATCCGTCACCGGACGCACAGCGCGCACCTAAGCCGACCACAGAGCCGACCCATCCCCGCTTCCTAACGTCACCGGTACGTGGGGCGAACACGCGCCTCGCGAACGAAGACGGAGTCGACGACATGACCTTCAAGACAGCCCTGAGCGCATCGACGATCGCGATCGGCATCGGACTCGGCGCGTTGGCCGGGATGGGCACCGCCGCGGCGAATCCGGGCCAGCCCTGCAACGCACCGGGTGCCCCCGCATGCCAGGACCAGCGCGACGGCCAGCGGCAAGGTGGCGATCAGAACCGCGGCAACGCCCCGATCGACTGGCGGCAGCGCGGCGCCGACCAGGCCCGCCAGGACCACCAGCCCTTCAACTGGAACGGTCAGCAGGTCAACCCGATGCGCGCGGGCAACGGCGATGGCTGGGGCTTCTGGTTCCTCGGGCAGTGGATCCGGCTCTAGCCGGCCGCTAGCGCGCCAGGTGTGCGACGGCGTCCCGCATGCGCTCCCCCGCCGTGCGGAGCGCCGCCACATCGGGCCCGGCTCGCAGCACCTCGCGCGAGACGGCGGGCAGCAGCGTGCCCGGTGCGGCGCCGCCGAGCCCTGCCAGCGCCTCGGGCCGTCCGCCCTGGGCGCCCACGCCCGGCACCAGCACCGGGCCGCTCAGGGCGGTCAGGTCGGGCACCTCGGTCAGCGTGGCGCCGACCACGACTCCCACCGAACCCATGCCCACCGAAGCGCCGTTCTCCGCCGCCGCGTGGTCGACGATCGACTGCGCGACGGTTCTGCCGTCGGCGGTTGCTCGCTGCACGTCGGCACCCTCGGGGTTCGACGTCGCCGCGAGGACGAACACGCCGCGCTCGTTGGCCGCAGCCAGGTCCAGCAGCGGACGCAGCGATCCGAACCCCAGGTATGGCGACGCGGTCACGGCATCGCACGACAGCGGCGACGAACCCGCCCACGCGGCGGCGTAGGCCGCCATGGTGGTGCCGATGTCACCACGCTTGGCGTCGGCCAGCACGAGCACCCCGGCGCTGCGCAGCGCGACGATCACGTCCTCCAGCACCGCGAAGCCCGCCGACCCGTACGCCTCGAAG
>JAQSXQ010000113.1 GCA_029256565.1 Mycobacterium sp. | reverse complement strand
AGCAGCAGCACGTCGGCGTTCTGGACGAGGAGCATGCCGATCTCCAGCCACTGCTTCTGCCCGTGCGCCAGCACCCCTGCGGGCCGGTCCGCCAGGTCGGCCAGGCCGGTGATCTCCAGCGCCTCCTCGATGGCGGGCAGCACCCCGGATCGCCGCCGCAGCAGCGTCCACGCCGACCGCCCCGCGCCTGCGGCGATGTCGAGGTTCTGCAGCACCGTCAGCTGTTCGAACACGCTCGCCGTCTGGAACGTCCGGCCCACGCCGAGGCGGGCGATCTGATGCACCTTCTTGCCGAGCAGTTCCACGCCGGACTTGCTGACCGACCCCGTGCCCGACACCAATCCGGTGATGGCGTCGATGACGGTCGTCTTGCCCGCGCCGTTGGGCCCGATCAGGAATCGCAGGTCACCCTGGAAGAGCGTGAGGTCCACGTCGCTGACGGCCTTGAAGCCGTCGAAGTCCACGGTCAGCCCGCGCACTTCGAGGTACTGGGTGCCCATGCCGACGTTGCCGCCGGCCACCGGGGTCGTCGAGCTGCCCAAGGTCTCGGTCATCGGCTGGCTCCTGCCTTCTCGGGCTCGGGGTCGGGGTCCGGTATCGCCACCGGCTCCGGTTCCGCCTCGGGCCTGCCCTTGCGTCGGCGGCGCAGGAAGACGCCGAGTCCCGCGAAGCCGGCGGGGAAGAAGCCGACCACCACGATGAACAGCAGGCCTTGGGCATAGGTCCACTCCGACGGAAAGCGTTCGGAGAACACGGTTTGCGCCCACGCCACGCCGATCGCGCCGAGCACGGGCCCGAGCAGTGTCGTCCTGCCCCCGATCGCCACGCCGATGAGGAACGCGATCGACGGCAGGATGCCGACCTGCGACGGCGCGATGAAGCCGACGATCGGGGCGAACAGCGCGCCCGCGATGCTCGCGAACAGCGCGGCAACCGTGTAGGCGACGACCTTGACGTTCGCCGGGTCGTACCCGAGGAAGCGCACGCGCTCCTCGCCGTCACGCACCGCGACCAGGAGTTCGCCGTAGCGGCTCTGCATCAGCTGGCGCACGATCGCTACCACGATCAGCAGGACCGCCGCGGCGATGAAGTAGAGCATCTGCTTGTTCACCGGGTCCTTGAGCGCGAACCCGAAGAAGGTGCGGAAGTTGTTGAGCCCGTTGCTGCCTCCGATGCTGGTCTGGCCGATCAGCAGGATCGCCAGCGCAGCGGCCAGCGCCTGGGACAGGATGGCGAAGTACGCGCCCTTGACGCGGCGTTTGAACACGCCGAGGCCGAGCAGCGCGGCGATCGCCGTCGGGACGAACACGACCGCCAGCAGCGTGACGATGGGCGATGCGAACGGCTGCCAGTAGGCGGGCAATTCGCGAACGCCCGCGATCTGCATGAAGTCCGGCACCGCCTGCTTGGTCAGTGCGGCGTCGGAGATCTTCAGATGCATCCCCATGATGTAGCCGCCGAGGCCGAAGAAGACGCCCTGGCCAAGGACGAGCATTCCGCCACGGCCCCAGGCCAATCCAATGCCGACGGCGACGATGGCGAAGCACAGGAACTTCGCCAGCAGGCTGACCTGCAGGAAGAACACGATGATCACGAACACGATCACCTTGGCCAGCGAGGCGGTGGTGTTGTACTCGATGAACGAGTTGAAGAACCCCAGCCCCAGTGCGGCGATCACCGTGCCCTTGATGTGGCCGAGACCGCCGACGACGACGACGAGGAAGGCGTCGATGAGGTAGCTCTGCCCGGTGGTGGGGCTCGTCGAGCCGATCAGCGTCAGTGCCACCCCGGCCACGCCCGCCAGACCCGATCCGATGAAGAACGTCGTGATGTCGGTCTTCCGCGACGAGATGCCGCTCGTCTCGGCCAGATCCCGGTTCTGCACGACGGCGCGGATGCGCCGTCCCATCGGGCTCGTCTTGAGCGCCGTGGCCAGCGCCGCCACGCACACGGCGGCGAGGATCAAGATGAAGATGCGGGTCTTGGGCACCACGGCGCCGAAGATCTCGACACCACCTGAGAGCCACGACGGCGCGATGACGTTGACGGCGGGTGCGCCGAACACGTCGCGCGCCACCTGCTGCAGGATCAGCCCAACGCCGAACGTCACCAGCAGGGTGTCCAGCGGCCGGTCGTACATCCGCTGGATCAGCGTGACCTCCAGAATCACTCCCATGAGGCCACCGACGAAGAACCCGATGACCAGTGAGAGCAGCAGGGAGACACCGGCGTTCGAGAACACCTGCTGCACGACGTACGCCGTGTAGCAGCCGGCCATGATGAACTCGCCGTGCGCCATGTTGATCACGCCCATCTGACCGAACGTCAGCGACAGGCCCAGTGCAGCCAGCAACAGGATCGAGCCGAGGCTCAATCCCGTTGCCAGCTGTCCGATCAGGACATCCACGGGTGAATCAGCCGGACAGGCCGGCGGCCCACGGGTAGGACTTCAGGTAGGGGTCCGGCTCGATCGGGCCGGGGGACTCCCACACCGTGTAGATCAGTCCGTCGGGCCGGATCTCGCCGATGCGTGCGGTCTTGGTGATGTGGTTGTTCTCGCCGTCGATGGTCACCAGACCCTCGGGTGCGTCGAACGTGACACCGCCCGCGTTGTCCTGAATGGCCTTGACGTCGAACGACTTCGCCTTCTCGACGGTGTTCTTCCACAGGTACACCGAGACGTACGCGGCCTCCATCGGATCCGACGTCGGCTTGTTGGCGCCGTAGGCCTTCTTGTACGCCTCGACGAACTTCTGGTTCACCGGGGTGTCGATGGTCTGGTAGTAGTTCCACGCCGTGAGCTGACCGGCGACGTTCTGCACGCCGATGCCGCCTACCTCTTCCTCGGCGATCGACACCGAGACCACCGGCATCTGCTGCGGGGTCAGGCCGACGTTCTTGTACTCGCGGAAGAAGGCGACGTTGGAATCGCCGTTGAGCGTGTTGAACACGGCGTCGGCGTCCGCGCTGCGCACCTTGTTGACGATGGTGGAGAAGTCGGTCGAGCCGAGCGGGGTGTAGTCCTCGCCCTTGATCTCGATGCCGTTGGCGCTGGCGTACGCCTTGATGATCCGGTTCGCCGTCTGGGGGAACACGTAGTCGCTACCGACGAGGTAGAGCGACTTGATGCCCTTCTCCTTCAGGTAGTCCAGCGCGGGCACGATCTGCTGGTTGGTGGTGGCACCGGTGTAGAAGATGTTCTTGCTCGACTCGAGGCCCTCGTACTGCACGGGGTAGTAGAGCAGCGCGTTGTTGCTCTCGAACACCGGCAGCATGGCCTTGCGGCTCGACGACGTCCAGCCGCCGAACACCGCTGCGACACAGTCACTGCTGATGAGCTTCTCGGCCTTCTCCGCGAACACCGTGGGTTCGGACGCGCCGTCTTCTCCGACGAGTTGGAGTTGCTTCTCCATGACGCCGCCGGAGGCGTTGATCTCGTCGACGGCCAGCTTGATGGCGTCGCGGACGGTGACCTCGGAGATCGCCATCGTGCCCGACAGGGAGTTGAGTGACCCCACCTTGACGGTCGAGCCGGACGTGTCGACGCACGACTCGGCTGCGGCGCCGTCGGTTTCGCTCGCCTTGCTGCCACAACCGGCCAGGAGGAGGCTGGTCGTGGCGATCAGGCTCCCGGCCGCCAGGGCGGATCTGTTGAGCCGCGAGCGGGTGGTACCCCCATTGGACAACCGCATGAACAACCTTTCGTCGTGCCGCGAGGCGCTGGCACGCGGATGCGAATCCGCTGCGAGCGCCGAGGTTCGACGCTGTCGAGCGTCGATGCGGGACGTTAGAGACGCTTTGTTTCTGTGAAATTTCTGTACGTGACGAATGAATTAACGACGTGTTCGCACGGTGTTCACGCGACGATCGGCGGGTACACGTGACGGCTTCGCGCCCCTGGATGCGTCGTGTAACGGTGCGGTACGGTCCGTCGATGTGACGATCATGCGTAAGACAGCAGTGGTTGGAACCGCGTTCGCGCTGGCGGCCGCGTCGCTCGGGCTAGGCCAGACGGCGAGTGCGGAACCCGCCGCACACCAGGTCAGGTACACGCTCTCGGCGTTGGGGCCCGGCGACTTCAATCTCTACTACTCGTTCGCGGCGCCGCCGAGTCTCGAGGCGTACCACGCCGACCCGAACGCGTTCGTCAAGAGCGAGAAGGTGAACCTGGCGCCGGGTGCCCCGTGGGTCTTCGAGACCACTCTGGCCGATTCGCAGTGGGCGTTCCTCTCCGCGAGCGGTGCTGCGCACGCGATGCAGGCCGACCCGAACGTGCGCTGCGAGATCGCCGTCGACGGTCAGGTGGTCGTGGAGCAGACCGGCCCGTTCACCACGCAGTGCCAGCTGCGGTCCTGGAACTGACACCGGCGTAGCGGCGCCGGTCCAGTGCGCCGACCGCGACCGCCGCGGCCGTGAGGGCCGCCGCGGTGAGGAACGCCGTCGTGAAACCCGACCGGGGGATCGCGAATCCCAGGGCGGAGGCGCCGGCGGCCTGGCCGAACGTCAACGCCACGAACAGCATTGCCGTACCGGCCGCGGCGTTGGCGGGGTCGATGCGGGTGGTCCACGCGATGAGCGCGGAGGTGGCTGCCACGAACGCCCAGCCGAAGGTGAGGCATGCGGTCGCGACGAGGGTGGCTCGCTGAGGTGCGAGGGCGAGCACCACCACCGCGCACGTCACTAGTGCGCAGGTCAGCATCCACGCGTCGGTCGGGTTCATCTTGGCCAGCGGCCGGGCGGTCGCGGCGACCGCGGTGGCGCCGACTCCGAGCAGGATCCAGGACGTGACGGTGTCGCGTTCGGATCCGCCCCCGGTCTCGACGAGCAGGCTGCGACCGTAGGTCCATACCGCGGCCGATCCGGCGCCCAGGAGAACGGCTGCGGCGATGGCGGTCGCGTGACTCTTGATCCATGTCGTCGGAAGCCGTTGCGTCTCAGGCGTGCTGGTGGTCGCGCCCCTGTCGACGGCCAGCATCACTGCGGCGAGGATCGCGGTGACCACGCCGACCAGGACCCAGCTCGTGCGCCACTGCGGCAGGAGCAGGAGTGCCAGAGCTCCGGCGCCCACCAGGCCCGGTCCGGTGCCCGAGTTGACCGCGGACTGGGCGCTGTCGTGGCGGCGGGGGTCCACGTTGCGCGCGACTATGGCCACCAGCGCCGGTGAGGCGAAGCCGGCGCCGGCCGAACTGAGCACCGCGCAGGCGGCGAAGGCGACGACGCTGGTGGCGGCAGCCATGCCGAACACGCCGAGGCACGCGGTGGCGGCAGCGGCGAGTACCAGGGCACGCGGCCGACGGCTGCCGAGGAAGAAGCCGACCAGGGCCGCCGCGCAGTAGGCCAGCGACGAGCCCGACGAGACGTACCCGGCGCCGGCCGCACCCAGCCCCAGGTCCCGCTGGACGTCGGGGAGGAACAGTCCGTAGGCCAGCCGGACCAGCCCGTAGGTGGCGGCGATGAAGCACGTTCCGAACACCACGACGAGACTCGGGCGGACGTCATCAAACGAAAACGATCGTTTCACCTTTGCGAGTCTAGGCTGATCGGCATGCCGGTGCGCAAGGGCTCCGAGGAGAAGCTGCTCGACGCGGTCGACGACGTCGTGTTCTCCCGCGGCATCGAGTCGACCCCCGTCGACGTGGTGCTGGCCAGGGCCGGCGTGTCGGCGGCCACGCTGTATCGGGGCTTCCGGAGCAAGGAGGCGTTGATCGCCGCCGCGCTCGAGCGGCGCCACGAACGCTGGCGGCAGGTGTGGGATGACGCCATCGCCGCAGCGAGCGACGACGAGCAGCGCCTGCTGGCGATCTTCGACGCGATCGACCAGTACGCCGACCGTCCGGATGGGGCAAGGTGGTGTGCGTTCCTGGGCGCGGCCGCAGAGTATGCAAACCCGCCGGCAGAGATCGCCGCGGCGATCGAGCGCGACACCGATCACATGCGTCGCACGTTGCGCGACCTCGCCCGGCGGTTGCCGTGCGACGCGCCCGACGACCTGGCCGAATCAATTCTGCTGGTGCTCACCGGCGAACTCGGGATGCGGCTGCGCGACGACGACCGCCGTCGGTCGTCCGCCGTGGGGCGCCGGGTCGCCGCAACCCTGGTCGCCGACGCGACCCGGCCTTGACAGATCATCGAACGCACGTTCGAATGGAGACGTGCGCTGGGACGGGCAAGGCATCGAGGTCGACGACGGAGCGCTGCCCGGGTTGCAGCGTCTCGGCTTCGTCCGGTCGGTGCGGACGCCGCAGTTCGACGGCATCACGTTCCACGAAGTGCTGTGCAAGTCAGCGCTCAACAAGGTGCCCGAGGCTTCGGGCCTGCCGTTCCGGTTCACCGTCAACGGCTATCGCGGGTGCAGCCACGCCTGCCGCTATTGCTTCGCCCGGCCCACCCACGAGTACCTCGACTTCGACTCCGGCGTCGACTTCGACACCCAGGTGGTGGTGAAGACCAACGTCGTCGACGTGCTGCGCCGGGAGGTGCGGCGCAGATCGTGGACCCGCGAGACGGTCGCCCTCGGCACCAACACCGACCCGTATCAGCGGGCCGAGGGGCGCTACGCGTTGATGCCAGGGATCATCGACGCCCTGGCCGGATCCGGAACGTCGATGTCCATCCTGACGAAGGGGACACTGCTGCAACGGGATCTGCCGCTGATCGCCGAAGCGGGCAGGACCGTCGACGTCACCGTCTCGGTGTCGCTGGCGATCGGGGACGCGGATCTGCACCAGCAGATCGAACCCGGGACGCCGACGCCGCGCGCCCGGCTGAACCTGGTGCGGGCCATCCGCGACGCCGGCCTCGGCTGCCACGTGATGATCGCACCGGTGCTGCCGCACCTCACCGATTCCGTCGAGCACCTCGATGCGCTGCTCGCCGACGTCGCGGCGGCGGGAGCCACGGGGGTGACGGTGTTCGGTCTGCACCTGCGGGGGTCGACGCGCGGGTGGTTCATGAACTGGCTGGCCGAGGCGCGGCCGGAGCTGCTGCCGCAGTATCGCGAGCTGTACCGGCGAGGCGCCTATCTTCCGCAGGGCTATCGGGATGCGTTGCGCGACAGGGCCGCTCCGCTGGTGCGCCGCCACGGTCTGGAGGCGCGGAACCGGCCGTTCCGCGTGCGGCCCGCGCCCGCCGCGGTGGCAGAACTACAGCCGACACTGTTCTGACCCGAGGGCGTCGACGCGACGACACCCGTCGGAGGTAGGTTGCGACACGATGCTCGTCGACCGACAGGAGAGCGCATGACCGTCGTCCTCGTCCATGGAGTGCCCGAGACGGCCGCGGTGTGGGACCTGCTGGTCGCCTCGCTCGCGGATCTCGGTGAGACCGACGTCCGAAGGCTCTCGCCGCCGGGCTTCGGCGCGCCGGTGCCGGACGCCTTCAGCGCCACAATGCAGGGGTACCGCGACTGGCTGGTCGGCGAACTGGAGGCCATCGGCGAACCCGTGGACCTCGTCGGCCACGACTGGGGTGGCGGCCACGTGCTGAACGTCGCGATGACGCGACCCGATCTGATCCGCACGTGGGTGTCCGACGTGCCAGGCGTGTTCGACGCCGAGTACGTGTGGCACGACCTCGCCCAGCAGTGGCAGACGCCCGAGGTGGGGGAGCAGGTGGTCGCAGGACTGGCCGCCATGCCGGTGTCCGATCGCGCTGCCTTCCTCACGGAAGCCGGGATGGCGGCCGAGATCGCCGAACGGGTGGGCCCCGGCGTGGATGAGGCGATGGGCCGGTCGATCCTCACCCTCTACCGCTCGGCCGCACAACCCAACGCCGCCAAGGCCGGTGAGCATCTCGAAGCGGCCGCCGCACGACCGGGTCTTGCGCTGCTGCCCACCGAGGACCACTACGTCGGAACCGCCGAGCAGAAGCAGCGTGCGTCGGCCAGGGCCGGCGCCCGGGTCGAGGTACTCGACGGGCTCGGGCACTGGTGGATGACGCAGGATCCTGCGTCGGCGGCCGCCGTGATGGTCGAGTTCTGGCGGGCGCACCGG
>JAQSXQ010000112.1 GCA_029256565.1 Mycobacterium sp. | reverse complement strand
CCGGCACGAATCGTGCTGATGTCCGACGGCAAGGAGACGGTCCCGGCGGATCCAGATAGCCCGAGGGGCGCCTTCACGGCCGCACGCACGGCGAAAGGGCAAGGAGTGCCGATCTCCACGGTGTCCTTCGGTACGCCTGGCGGCACCATCCCCACTGACGGTCGGCAACAGCCCGTTCCGGTGGATGACGAGATGCTGAAGCGGATCGCTCAACTCTCCGGTGGCAGTGCGCATACGGCGTCGAGCCTGCAGCAGCTGAAAGACGTGTTCACCACTCTGCAGCAGCACATCGGATACGAGTCGATCAAGGGTGACGCCAGCGCGGGCTGGCTCAGGCTCGGCGCGTTGGCCCTCGTGCTGGCTGCCGTCGCGGGAATGCGGATGCACACGCGGTTGCCGGACTGACCGACGCTTACTGCGCGGATTGCCTTCGCGCGCGCACCGGGCGCTGCGTCTTCTTGAGTTCGGCTCGGGAGCCAATGGTCCAGTCGGCGGCGCCTTCGGGCATCCAATAGTCGGCCCATTCGGCGAGCGCCCGCACTGCTTGGTGTAGATCGTGGCCTTTCTCGGTGAGCGAGTACATGACTCGTACCGGAACCGTGGGCTCGACGGAGCGCGTCACGATGCCCGCGTCCTCGAGTTCCCTCAGTCGGCTCGCCAGCATCTTGTCGCTCATCTCCGGGATCTGCTCGGCGATCTCGGTGAACCGGGTGGCCCCCAGCAGCAGCGCCCTGATGATGACGCCGTTCCACCGACGTCCTACCAATTCGGCGGCGTGGTGGTAGCTGGGGCAGTAGCCCATGCCCAGGTCGTAGTGAGATTCGTCGGCCGCGTCCGCCCTGCTCGATGGCGTCATCGTCCGCTCGTCGATCGTGGCCGACCATCGGCGCTGCCCTGGCCTTCGGAACTCATGCCTTGAGTATAGTCACTTGCTTTTCGTAAGTGGACCCGCGTAGCGTCGCTCTTGTGTAAGTGACTTACGAAAGGATAGTGACATGCTGGTTCACGAGCGTCTTCGCGTGGTGGTGGTCATCGGTAGCAATCGGGAGGGCCGCTTCGGCGACACCGTCGCACGATGGTTCCTCCGCGTGATCTCCGACATCGACGGTCTGGACGTCGACCCGATCGACCTGGCAGACCTCGACCTGCACACCCGCATCGACGCGCATCCATCCGAAGCGACGCAGGTGCTTTCAGCCCGAGTGGCCGCAGCTGACGCGTTCGTCTTCATCACCCCGGAGTACAACCACAGTTACCCGGCATCCATCAAGGCGTTCATCGACTTGCACGTCGAGCAGTGGGCGGGCAAGGCGGTCGGCTTCGTCTCCTACGGCGGGATTGCCGGCGGGCTGCGGTCAGTCGAAGCGCTGCGCCTGGTGTTCGCGTCCCTCAACGCGGCGACCGTGCGCAACACCGTGTCCTTCGCCAACGCCTGGGATCAGTTCACCGACGGCGAGCCTGCTCGCTCGCAAGCCAGTGCCGCGGCCGCAAGAACGTTGGTGCGGCAGCTGGAGTGGTGGGGCCACGCGTTGCGCAAGGCCCGGCGTGATCGTCCGCTGGTGGAGGTCCGCTGACTCTCGACCGTGACGAGCACTCATCATGGCTTGGGCGTCGAGCGGCCCCACCCGGCATCGCGCGTGGCTTCCTCCAATAGCGGGATGACCCGGTAGGGCAACGGGGTCGTCAGCGCCAGCGTGGTGCTCGAGTGCACCACGCCGGGGATCGCGAGGATGTGCACCACCAATTCCTGGAGTTCGGCTTGCGTGGCGGTGGCGACTCGCACCAGGAGGTCCTCGCGGCCCGTGGTCGCGTGCACTTCGAGCACCTGCGGAATGCGGGCCAGTCCGCTCACCACCGAGGACATCCCGACCTGATTGATCTCCAGCGCGACGAACGCCTGTACGGCCAGCCCCGCCTCGGCCAGATCGACGCGCGGCTGGTAGCCGGTCAGCACTCCGGACTCCTCCAACCGTCGCACGCGTGACTGCACGGTGTTCCGCGATATCCCCAGCGCCGAGGACAGTTCCACGACTCCGGTACGTGCGTCGTCGGACAACTTGCGCAGGATCTCCAGGTCGAGACGGTCCAAGCTGGTCATTCTTCTCACCTTAGGGCGTGACGGGCGTCACTAGCTGATCATTCCGTCCTGTTGTTTGGACATCAGTTGACCGCCGCGTAGCCAAGACGCACGCTTGAGGCAACCAAACGATCACCCTCGGAGGTGTGTCATGACCGATCTGGCCGACAAACCCCGCTCCGTCGACTTCGACCTCTCGTCCCGCTACTCGGCGTCCTCCGGACCCGTACTGCTCACCGGCGTGCAAGCCATCGCTCGCCAGATGGTCGAGCAGCACGAACGCGATCGTCGGGCAGGTAGACGCGTCGGCACCTTCGTCTCCGGATATCAGGGCAGCCCGCTGGCCGGGCTCGACAGACTCCTCGCCAGCCTGGGCACGGTGACGTCCGCCCACGACATCCGCCTGGTGCCCGGCATGAACGAGGAGTTGGCCGCCACCTCGGTGTGGGGCAGCCAGCAGGAACTACCGAAGGGCCGTCGGACCCACGACGGTGTCGTCGGGATCTGGTACGGCAAGGGCCCTGGACTGGATAGGGCGAGCGATGCGCTGCGGCACGCCGCCATGTACGGCGCGCATCCGACGGGCGGCACGTTGGCCTACGTGGGTGACGATCCCGCCGCGAAGTCGTCGACCGTCCCCGCCGCGAGCGAGCGCTCGTTGGCTGCCCTGTCGATGCCGATCCTGTTCCCCCGCAACGCCGAGGAGATCGTCGCCTTCGGCATGTACGGCGTTGCGCTGTCCCGGGCATCCGGGTGCTGGCCTGCGTTGAAGATCGTCGCGGACGTCGCCGACGGGCTCTGGACGCTCGACCGGGACTTCGCCGACTTCGACATCACCGTTCCCACCATCGAGTGGGACGGCCGGCCGTGGACGTACCGGCAGCGCGTCATGGCCGCTCCGGCCGACAGCCTGCTCGCCGAAGCCGACCTCTACGGTCCCCGCTGGGCAATGGTGGAGGCCTTCAACGCCGCCAACCCCATCGACTCCATCGAGGTCGATCCGACCGACGCCTGGCTCGGCATCGTCGCCGTCGGCACCGCCTACGACTCCGTGCGGCAGGCCCTGACCGACCTCGGCCTCACCGAGGCCGATCTGCTGGGCGCCGGCATTCGCATCCTGCGCGTCGGCATGCCGTACCCGCTCGGTGCGGCCAAGGTGCGCCGGCTCGCCGACGGGGTCGAGCGGGTGCTCGTCGTCGAGGACAAGACCGCCTTCGTCGAACTCCAGGTCAAGGACGTTCTCTACGGACGCGACCGCGCTCCGGCCATACTCGGCAAGCGGGACCTCGACGGGCGCCCCCTCATCCCGGCCGACGGCGAACTGACCGCGGCCCGCCTCACGTCACCGCTCCGCAGGATCCTGTCCGAACGCATGACGGTGACCGCACCGCCGCCACCCCCGTTGTCGCTCACGGTGCTGCCCACCAAGCGCACCGCCTACTTCTGCTCCGGCTGCCCGCACAACCGCTCCACCGCGGTCCCCGCCGGCTCCCTGGCCGCCGGCGGCATCGGCTGCCACACCATGGTCACGATGTCGTCGCGGACCGACTCCCACGTCACGGGTCTGACCCAGATGGGCGGCGAGGGGGCGCAGTGGATCGGCCAGGCCGCCTACACCGACGTCGGGCACGTCTTCCAGAACATCGGTGACGGAACCTATTTCCACTCCGGGCAACTCGCAGTGCAGGCCAACATCGCCGCCAAGACCAACATCACCTACAAGATCCTCTACAACTCGGCCGTGGCGATGACCGGCGCTCAGGACGCCGAGGCGGGGCTGTCGGTGCCCGAGCTGACCCACAAGCTCGCCGCGGAGGGCGTCGCCAAGATCATCGTCTGCGCCGAGGAACCCGAGCGGCACCGCCGGGCGGCACTGGCCCCCGGCGTCACGCTGTGGCACCGCGACCGCCTCGACGAGGCGCAGCGCCTCCTGCGCGAAGTCGAGGGCGTCACGGTCCTGATCTACGACCAGCAGTGCGCGGCCGAGGCGCGTCGCAAGCGCAAGCGTGGCGCGCTGCCCGTACGGCGGACCCGCGTCGTCATCAACGAGGCCGTGTGCGAGGGCTGCGGCGACTGCGGCGTCAAGAGCAACTGCCTGTCCGTCCAACCAGTCGACACCGAGTTCGGCCGCAAGACGCGCATCGATCAGACGTCCTGCAACACCGACTACTCCTGTCTCGATGGGCAATGCCCGTCCTTCGTCACCGTCGAGCTACCCGAGAAGCCGCAGGCCGCGGCGAAGGTCACCCCGGTGCCGCCGCGGGTGGCCGACGTCGAACTGCGTCCGATCACGGGTGTGCACGACGTCTTCCTCGCCGGCATCGGCGGGACCGGCATCGTGACCGTCAATCAGGTACTCGGCATGGCGGCGCTGCGCGCCGGGCTGCACGTGCACGGGCTCGATCAGACGGGCCTGAGCCAGAAGGCCGGACCGGTCACCTCACATCTGCGGCTGAGTGTGGTTCCCGCGCAATCGAACCGCATCAGCCAGGGCGACGCCGACTGCATTCTCGCCTTCGACCTGCTGACCGCCGCCGATGCGAAGAACCTGGGATACGGCGACGCCGCCCAGACGGTCACCGTCGCGTCCACCAGCAAGACCCCCACCGGCGAGATGGTCTACGACGGCTCGGTCAGCTACCCGCAGGACGACGACCTGCTCGACCGGCTGCGCGGGCAGGCCCGCACCGTCATCACCCTCGACGCGCTCGAAGCGGCACGAGCGCTGTTCGCCGACACCGCGGCGGCCAACTTCCTGCTGATCGGCGCCGCCTATCAGGCCGGGGCACTGCCCATCCCGGCGGCAGCCATCGAGGAGGCCATCGCGATCAACGGAGTCGCCGTCGACGCGAATCGCGCGGCGTTCCGGTGGGGCCGGGTGGCCGTCGCCGACCCCGCCGCGTTCCGTCAGGTGTCGGTCGGGGCCACGGTGCCGCGCCGCAGTGACACCGTGGTGCCGACGCACCTCCTCGCGGCGTCACCGGTGACCGGTGACACGCGGACGGTCGTCGAGCGATGCGCCGCGAATCTCGTTGCCTATCAGAGTGAGCGGGCTGCCTCACGGTATATATCGGCCGTGGACTTTGTGTGGAATCGCGAACGGGCGGTCACCGAGCGCACCGACTTCTCGTCGGCAGTGGCCGCCAATCTGCACAAGCTGATGGCCTACAAGGACGAGTACGAGGTCGCGCGCATGCTGACCGATCCGGCCTTCGTCGAGTCATTGCAGGCGGAGGTGCCCGGTGGCACGAAGGCGACCTACATGCTGCACCCGCCGACCATGAAGGCGTTGGGACGCAAGAAGAAGATCGGCTTCGGCCCACGCTCGCACGGGATGCTCCGCGTGCTCGCCAAGGGCCGGGTGCTGCGTGGCACGCCATTCGACCCGTTCGGGTATGCGCACGTGCGCAAGGTCGAGCGCAGGCTGCTCGCCCACTACGAGGCGCTGGTCGCTGACCTGGCAGCGTCGCTGAGCGCCGAGTCCCTCGACTCCGCGGTCGCCGTCGCTTCGACGCCGGAACTCGTACGCGGGTACGAGGACGTCAAGCTCGGCAACGTGGCCACCTACATCGCCCGGCTCAGCGCGCTCGGTGTCGACACGACCATGCTCCGGAGCTGACGGTCGGCCGACTCGCGCACCGGTGAGTGCACTTTCCGAACGATTCGGCGCCGAAGCCGACCGTTTAGACAGCTGCACGGCGGGAAGCCGTGGTGGGTCGTCCGAGAGGAGTCCCATGACTCGCGATCTGGTCATCGCACGCGTCGGCCGAAACTCGCTACACCGGGCGTGGATCGACCAGGGCAAGCCACGCAACTGGGATCTTTACCTGTGCCCCTTCCAGGAGATCCCCCCGCAGACGGGGTTGGACTGCGTGGTCGGAGACGTGATCCCCGGGCCCAAGTGGGGTGGGCTACGAACCCTGCTCAACACCTGGGACGGCTGGCGGGACTACGACCACGTCTGGCTCCCTGACGACGACATCCTGGCGAGTCAGGACACCATCAGCGCGATGTTCGAGGCTGCCGCTGCCCTGCGGTTCAAACTCTTCACCCCGGCACTGCAAGAGAATTCGTACTACGGGCACTACATCATCATGCGAAATCGGAACTTCTTCGCACGACGCGTCGGCTTCGTCGAGATCATGGTCCCGGGCTTCAGTCGACCCGTCCTCGAGCAATTGCTGCACACCCTCGACGTGTCCGAGTCCGGCTGGGGATGGGGGCTGGATCCGCTGTGGGCGAAGCTCCTCGACTACCAGGACCTCGGCATCCTCGACGGCGTTCCCGTGCTGCACACCCGGCCGGTCGGCCAGATGCGCGACGTCGTCCTCCACCGCCGGCTGAGCCAGGAGAACGA
>JAQSXQ010000111.1 GCA_029256565.1 Mycobacterium sp. | reverse complement strand
GGCTCGAACGAGAACAGCGTGCGCGGGCCCTCGTCGGGAGCGTCCTCGACGTACTCGACGACCATGGGCGCGACCCGGCGTGCCTCTGCCGACTGGGACAGCATCGAATTGAACTCGGTGAAGACGATGTGCAGTTCGTCGACACCGAGGATGCCGTCTTCGCCTGCGTCGTCACCCTCGTCGTCGGCCCCGGACATGAAGGCCGAGACGAGCACCTCGGCGATCTCCCGAGCCTGCTCGTAGGTGGGACGCTCGGAGAAGCCACTCCAGGACTCCACGACGTCGCGGCCGCGGAAGTTGTAGTAGCCCATCGCCTTGCGGCCGACCGTGTAGACGATCGGTTCCTTGCCCTCTTCCCGCAGCAGCGAGAAGAGTTCCTCGGAACGTCGCAACACGTTGGCGTTGTAGGCGCCGCACAACCCGCGGTCCGACGACACCACCAGAACGCCTGCGCGCTTGGGCGATTCACGCTCGACGAGCAACGGGTGGTCCAGCGCGCTGGCTCCCGCGAGTTCGGTGAGCATGTTGGTGATCTCGCCGGCGTAGGGCCGAGCCGCTTCGACTCGGGCCTGCGCCTTGGCGATCCGCGACGTGGCGATCAGTTCCTGGGCCTTGGTGATCTTCTTGATCGACCCGGCGGAACGGATGCGTCCGCGTAGCTCCCGCAGTGTGGCTGCCATCTAGCTCTTCCAGACCTCTCCGGTCCTAGTTCTTCTTCGGAGCGGGCTTGCGGACCTTGACCGATTCCTTCTCGACGTCATCGGGGTCCATGGCCTCGGTCTCGGACTCGTTGACCACGACTGAGCTGCCGTCGGTGGCCGAGAAGCCCTGCTTGAACTCGTTGACGATCTTCTCGAGGGCTTCCTGGGCGTCCTCGGGGAACTTCTTGGTCTCCCGGATCTGCTTCAGGGCGTCGTCGTGCGAGCCGCGCATGTGCTCGAGGAACTCCGTCTCGAAGCGCTGAACGTCCTCCACCGGAACCGAATCCAGGTGTCCCTTGGTGCCGAGGAAGATCGCGACGACCTGCTCCTCGACCGGGAGCGGGCTGTACTGCGGCTGCTTGAGCAGCTCGACGAGGCGGGCGCCGCGCTCGAGCTGAGCCTTCGACGTGGGGTCGAGGTCCGAGGCGAATGCCGCGAACGACTCCAGCTCGCGGTACTGCGACAGGTCGAGGCGCAACGAACCCGCGACCTCCTTCATCGCCTTGATCTGCGCCGCGCCACCCACGCGGGACACCGAGACACCGACGTTGATGGCCGGTCGCACGCCCTGGTTGAACAGGTCGGACTCCAGGAAGCACTGGCCGTCGGTGATCGAGATGACGTTGGTGGGGATGAACGCCGAGATGTCGTTGGCCTTGGTCTCGATCACCGGCAGGCCGGTCATCGATCCGCCACCCAGCTCGTCGGACAGCTTCGCGCAACGCTCGAGCAGACGCGAGTGCAGGTAGAAGACGTCGCCGGGGAAGGCCTCGCGGCCCGGCGGGCGGCGCAGCAGCAGCGAGATCGCGCGGTAGGCGTCGGCCTGCTTGGTCAGGTCGTCGAAGACGATCAGGACGTGCTTGCCGTCGTACATCCACTCCTGGCCGATGGCCGAACCGGTGTACGGCGCAAGCCACTTGAAGCCGGCGGGGTCGGAGGCCGGGGCCGCCACGATGGTGGTGTACTCCATCGCGCCACCCTCTTCGAGCGCCCGCTTGACGCTGGCGATCGTGGTGCCCTTCTGGCCGATCGCGACGTAGACGCAGCGCACCTGCTGCTTGGGATCGCCGGACTCCCAGTTCTCGCGCTGGTTCAGGATCGTGTCGACGCAGACCGCGGTCTTGCCGGTCTTGCGGTCGCCGATGATCAGCTGGCGCTGGCCACGGCCGATCGGCGTCTGCGAGTCGATGGCCTTGATGCCGGTCTGCAGCGGCTCTTCGACGCCCTGGCGCTGCACCACCGACGGTGCCTGCAGCTCGAGTGCGCGACGCTTGTCCGACGCGATGTCGCCCTGGCCGTCGAGCGGCTGACCCAGCGGGTTCACCACACGACCGAGGAAGGCGTCACCGACGGGAACCGAAAGGACCTCGCCGGTCCGCTTGACCTGCTGGCCCTGTTCGATCTTCTCGAAGTCGCCCAGGATCACGGCGCCGACGCTGTGCTCGTCGAGGTTCAGCGCCACGCCGAGGACACCACCGGGGAACTCGAGGAGTTCCTGGGTCATGACCGAGGGCAGGCCTTCGACGTGCGCGATGCCGTCACCGGCGTCGATCACGGTGCCGATCTCTTCACGCTCCGTGTCGGCGGCGAACGAGGATACGTAGTCCTCGATGGCGCCTTCGATGTCAGAAGCGGAGATTGTCAACTCTGCCATGTTCTCGTCTTCCTACCTTTGTCTTTGATGAAGCGTCTGAGTCGGTGCCATCGGTTCGTCGCGCATGCGCTCGTCAGTCCGGTAGCTGGGTCTGTGCGGCGGCCAACCGGGATGCGATCGACCCGTCGATGACCTCGTCGCCGACGGCGATCGACAGACCACCGAGCACGTCGGGGTCGACGGTCAGCTGAATGGCGACCGGGTGTCCGTAGATGCGGGAGAGCACCTCGGTGAGCCGGGTGCGCTGGGCATCCGACAGTTCGGCCGCGGCGACGACCTGGGCGACCACTTCGCCGCGACGGGCGACTGCCAGCTCCGCCAGGTCGGTGACCGCTTCGTCGGCGCGCTCGCCGCGCAGCAGGCCAACGGTCTGCTTGAGTAGCGCTGCGGCCGTTGCGTTCACGTCCGAGCCACCGGTGAGAACCTTGTCCAGCAACTGGATTCGGCCGTCGACCGGAGCCGTGTAGTCGCTGAGGATGCTCGACAGCCGCGGCTCGGAGTCCAGCACCCGGCCGAAGCGGAAGAGTTGGTCCTCGACCTCGTCGACCTCGCCTGCGGCCTCGGCCCGCTTGAGCAACGCCAGCCGTGCCGTGTGCTCGATGCCGTCGACCAGATCGTCCTCGGCGGACCAACGCTGCGACACGGCGGTGCGCACCAGGCTCAGGGTCGGATCGCCGACCTTGCCCGAGAGCAACCGCTCGGCCAGCCGGACCTTGGCGGACTCGTCGTCCGTCGGCTCGGCGAAGTGCTTCTTGAGCGTGGGCTCGCTGACCATCAGCCGTGCGACCGAAGCCAATTCGTCGGCGACGGTGGTGAGACCGTCTGCGTCGAGGCCACCGGCCACGCCGTCGAACTCGTTGCTCAGGGCAGCGAAGGCGTCCCGGCTGGCGGAGCGCAAGCGCGCCGATGCACCGGTCTCGATCGTCGCGGTCGACGGTGCCATCTCGTCGAGTTCGTCGAGGAAGCGGTCGACGGTGGCGGCTTGGGCCGCCGGATCGGCAACGTGTGAACGCACCAGGTCGCTCGCCTTCTGCACGGCCTCGTCACCGAGGCCGGCGCGCAGCTGGCGGATGAGCTGCTGGCGCATGAACTGAACCTGCTGTGCGCCTTGGGCCTTGATCCGCTCGGCCTCGGCGCCGGCCTGCTCGGTCAGCTGAGCCGCGATGCGCTCCGAGTCGTGCTTGGCCTCTTCGGTCACCTTGGCCGACTGGGCCTTGGCGTCCTCGAGGGCCTTGGCGTGCATCGCGTCGGCGTCGGCCAGCTTGCGGCTGGCCTCTTCACTCTCGGCGAGTGCGGCGCGAACGGCCTCCTGCTGCTTGTGCATCATGTTGCGGACCGGCGGCACCACCCACTTGTAGATGATGAACGCGATGGCCGCGAAGCCAATCAGCTGTCCGATGAAGATCGACATCTAGCGGCTCCCGCTCGTGTTCACGTCCGGCTTGACGTCGATGCCGAGGATCCGGCTGGCCAACTTGGCGGACAGCCCGTCGACCGACGACTCGAGTTCGGACTGTGCGGCCGAACCCTGTTGCGACAACTGCTCGTCTGCGGCACGGACGGTGTCCGCGACCTCGCTGCTGGCCTCGGCGCGCTTCTCGTCGACCACGCGTCGGCCTTCGTTGCGGGCCTCGTCGCGAATCGCCGAGGCCTCGCCCCGAGCACCGGCCATCGTCTTCTCGTAGTCGGCCTGTGCGGCAGCGACCTGCTCTGCCGACTTGCGGTTGTCGGCCGCGGTCTTGGCCAGCATGGCCTCACGTTCGGCGAGGACCTTGCTGACCGGCGGCACGACCCACTTCGCGATCACGCCGAGCACGATCAAGAAGATGAGAAGGACGGCGAAGAAGGTGCCATTGGGGATCAGGAAGTTGCTGGTCCCCCCGCCGCCTTCTTCCGCGGCGAGAATCGTTGCGGTCAGTTCACCCATGCCGACGGACTACTGCAGACCCGGCGTGGCGAAGACGAACAGCGCCATGAACGCCAGGTTGATGAAGTACGCGGCCTCGACCAGACCGACGGTGATGAAGAACGGCGTGAACAGCCGGCCCTGGGCCTCGGGCTGCCGGGCGATGCCGGAGATCAGTGCGTTACCGGCGATGCCGTCACCGATACCGGCGCCGATGGCACCGCCACCCATGATCAGGCCGCCACCGATCAGCGCGCCAGCCGTGATGATGGCGTTGGGATCCATTCCTTATTCCTCCTTGATAGCTGATGGCCGCGCCATCAGAGTTCGGGTCGTTCGATCGTCGTTCGGTCGGTGTGGTCAGTGCTCGTCGTGATCGAGTTCCATCGACTGGCTGAAGTACAGGATCGTCAGCAGCGCGAAGATGAAGGCCTGGATCAGGCCGACGAAGAGGTCGAACGTCTTCCAGATCGCGTTGGGCGCCCACTGGATGTACCAGGGGAACATCGCGATCAGGGCGACCAGGATGCCGCCGGCGAAGATGTTGCCGAAGAGTCGAAGTGCCAGCGAGATCGGCTTGGCGAGTTCCTCGACGATGTTGATCGGGGCGAGGAACGCGACGTGACCCTTGACCACCTTGATCGGGTGGCCGATGATGCCGCGGCGCCACACGCCTGCGGCGTGGTAGCAGATGAACACGAACAGTGCGAGCGCGAGCACGAAGTTGATGTCCGACGCCGGCGCCTTGTACAGCTCGGCCGCTGCGCCGTCCGCCCCGCCGTACTGCAGCGGGAACACCGCGAGCCAGTTGGACACGAGGATGAAGACGAAGATCGTCACGGCCAGCGGCAGCACGAACGGCGCCACCTTCATGCCGATCGAGCCCTCGATCTGCTGGCGCATCTGGATGGTCAGCGCCTCCCAGAAGAGCTGCACCCCACCGGGAACGCCGGTCGAGGTGACCTTGGACTTCAGGAAGAACGCCAGCCCGATGACGATCAGCGCGCTGATCGCCGTCGCGATGATCGTGTCGCCGTTGAACGTCATGCCGAACAGTTCGAACACCAGGATGTGGTGTCCGACGTGGATGGCGGCGCCACCCTCTTCGGCAGCGAGAACGGTTTGGTTCATCAACTCAGTCATCAATCCTTCGATTCCGTGTCGACCACTTGATGGTCTTCGCGCGAGCGCTCATCCACGTTGAGCCCTTCGCCGCGGATCTTCCTGAGCACCGGAATGCTGGTGCTCATCACCAGCAGTGCCTGGAAGATCGCCAGACCGAAGAGCACCGCGATCCCGCCGTGTGCCTTGAAGACGAATGCGACAGTCAGTGCGACCGCGGTGATCACCAGCAGTCGGGTCGCCGAGTTGACGGCCATCTTCTTCTTGAGTGGGTGATCCTCGGCGGTGATCGCTTCGACCGCGCGACGCACCAGCATCGCGTTGAGCAAACCGAGGCCGAGACCCACGCCGAAGAAGACGCCGAAGAGGAAGTTGCCGGTGAATGCCGACGCCGCGATCGCGACTGCGGTGAGTGCCACGCAGACCACGAGCAGACGGAGAGGCCGGAAGGCCACTGCCGGGAACACCAACGGCGCGTCCTGCGCTGGCGTCGTCACTGCGTCACCCCCATCCCGCTTTCACGAGAGACCATTCCCCTTTGAATAGTGATGCTCCGGTGCCGTGCCCGACGAGCGTAACGGAGGGCATGCGGCGCGCTGGAATCACCCAAGGGGTAGCTCCCTTTGTCGGTCGTAAGTCGGCGCCGATCGGTGTTTCTGACCGATGGGCCGGGCCGGCAACCCGCGAGGTTTTTCGGGTTCTGCCAGTAACGTACCACAAGGTAGAGAGCCAAAAAACGGGCCTACTACTAAACGTCGTACCCGACCTTCGCGGAGCTAGTCTGCGAAGTCGCTGGGAGCTTCTCCCCCGCGTTTGAGCAGTGGCACCAGCGTCGCCACGATGGCCACCACGATCGCAGCGAGCATCACCGCGCCGGTGTAGCGCGGGTCGAAGAAGATGGTGCTCGCGGCGCCCAGCGCGACGATGCCGACCCATAGGTAGATCAGCAGGACGACCCGGCGGTGGGAGTGGCCGATCTGCAGCAGCCGGTGGTGCAGGTGCATCTTGTCGGGGCTGAACGGGCTGCGGCCGGCGCGGGTGCGGCGGACGATCGCCAGCAACATGTCGAGCGCGGGGACGAACATGACGGC
>JAQSXQ010000110.1 GCA_029256565.1 Mycobacterium sp. | reverse complement strand
CCGACGGCGGTGAGGTAGGCAGGTTCCGGGATCGACTTCGTCTGAGCGTCGAGCGCTGCAGCGTCCCGTGCGATGTCGTCGAGTCGTGGTGCGTTGTCGCGCAGGGTTCCGGGGCGAAACCCTTCATCGCGGCTGAGCAAGCGTTCGGGGGAGACATCCTTCGCCAATGCAACGGCCGGGCCCAGAACCCGTTCGGTCAGCCCGAGCATCACGTCGGACATCTGCCGTTCCGTCTCCAACGGACTGCCTACCCAGGGGACGGCGGCCGCGATGCTCCACGACACCGAATGAGCGGAGCGATGGGCGTTCTCTGCGTTGATCCGCGCTCGCTCGACCCACTGTGCGGCTGCGGCCGTGTCGCCTGCGGCGAGGGCATCCTTGGCGTGAACCACGCTCTCGTGGGCTTCGGCGAGATGGGACGTCGCTTCCGTGGCCTGGTAGACGAGACCCGCGGTGAACGCGCCGATCGCCAGCAGCAGTGCCGCGATCGCCAATGGCCACTTCGGCCGGCGCGAGACGGAGACCGACACGTCCCGGGGCCGTTCGCGGTAGCTCGAGAATTCAGCAATCCTGGACATCGGCCCCCCAGCCCGCCCCCCGGCGTGTCGCCTTCAGCGTTGCAGAGGGCATCTGCACTGTCAACGGACGTGCAGGTGCTCGGTCGAACCGGAGATCGGACCCGGTCTCGTGTCGCCGAATGCGATTTCAGCGAAGGTTCGCTCCGAGAACTCGGTCGCCGATCAGGTCAGGACGAGGTACAGCACCACGGCGAGGATCACCAGCAGGATGGCCGCCAGGCCCAGCCAGACGAGGCGGGCGCGGCCGGCACCCGAATTCTTGAGAGCGGTCGGCACGGCGGGCGCCGGAGTCTGGCTGGGGTCATGCCACGTGACCTGCTGTTGCTGATGCGACTGCCCGTACGCCGCGTGCGTCGCCTGGGCGACAGGAGGTGGAGTGATGAACGCCGGCGGTTCGGGAACCTCTGGTGCCGACGGCGGCTCGGGCGCGGCCGGTGCCAGCGGTTCGCCGGTCACAGCCGGGGACGGTGGCGGCGCGGGTGGTGTCTCGAACGAGCCCGAGGAGATGGACTCGAACGGTGGTGTCTCGAACGTCTCGAACGTGGGCAGTTCGAACCGCTCGGGCTCCACGGGATGCGCCGCGTGCCCGGTCGACTCCGAGTCGTCGGGTTCGGGATACCGGCCGGCCGGCGTCGGCGGTGTCGTCATCGCAGGGTCCTCCCCGTCACGCGTCTGTCAAGACGCTGCGAATCGGGACACTAGCGCAGGGTCCGATGCGCGGCCATTCACGAGCGGGCCGAAACCAGGCGTCAGGCGCCCATCACGGTTCGCCATTGGTCGAGGTCGGTGGCCCGGTAGACGTAGTTCGTCTGCCGCACGTCGGACAGTGCGGCGCTCGGCTCGGCCGAATACCAGTGGCCGGGGAACACGGTCGGGTCGCCCGGCAGCTTGGCCAGCGCCTGAAGGCTCCGGAACATGTCGTCGACGTTGCCGCCGGGGAAGTCGGTGCGGCCGCAGCCCTCGAGGAACAGGGTGTCGCCCGCGATGAGCCTTCCGTCGAGCAGGAAGCACTGGCTGCCGGGCGTGTGGCCGGGGGTGTGCAGCAGTTCGATCTCGACGTCGCCGATGGCCACCTTGTCGCCGTGTTCGTGAGCGGTGAGGTCTCCGAGCGGGATGCCGGTGATGCGCGAGACCCAGTCCGCCTCGTGGGTGTTGACGTGGACCGGCAGCTCGACGCGTTCCAGGAGTTCGGCCAGGCCCTTCAGCTCGAAGCCCATCATCGATCCGCCGACGTGGTCGGGGTGGTGATGGGTGACCAGGACGCCGGACAGTCGCATCCCGTCGTTCTCGGCGACGTCGGCCAGCTCGTTGGCCGCGTAGGCCGGATCGACCACGAGGCACTCGCCGGTGTCGCGGTCGCCGATGAGGTAGGAGAAGTTGCGCATCTGCTGGGCGATCATGTCGCCGGCCGCGAAGTCGCGTCCGGACAGCAGCTGCCGGAAGTACAGCCGGTCGTCCTCGTTCGGTGTAGAGCCGGCGGGACTCGGGACCCCTGGATTCGCCATGCCGACAGACTATTGCCGAGCGTCGGGAACTCCGGCGGGGTGTTCGGTGTTGAAGTCTTCGGCACCGCCGCGAGGTGGGCTAACGATCCGCGGTTTGGCGAGCGAATCGGCGAGACTGTACCCTCTTTAAGGCCCTCGACATGGACTCGATCCACGCCGTAGGTCATGCCCCCTTAGCTCAGTCGGTAGAGCGTTTCCATGGTAAGGAAAAGGTCAACGGTTCGATTCCGTTAGGGGGCTCGGCGGGACACCGGGCGAGCGGAGCTTGGCTGGTCAGTCGGCCTGGCATGGCGGTGTAGCTCAGCTGGTTAGAGCGCACGACTCATAATCGTGAGGTCGGGGGATCGAGTCCCCCCACCGCTACAAGTAGTGACAACGCACCACTAATGACATTGAAAGAGGCACTGACGTGGCGTCGAGTACCGACGTACGGCCCAAGATCACCTTGGCCTGCGAGGTGTGCAAGCACCGTAACTACATCACCAAGAAGAACCGTCGGAATGACCCCGACCGGCTCGAGATCAAGAAGTTCTGCCCGAACTGCGGCCATCACCAGCCGCACAAGGAATCGCGCTGACGGTCGACCCGTGGGCCAAGCCCAGGGTCTGACCGGTTAGGTTCACTAACTGTGGCTTTGTCTTCGAGCATCGTCGGGAAGCACTTCCGCTACCCCGATCACTACGAGGTGGGGCGCGAGAAGGTTCGCGAGTACGCGATCGCGGTCAAGAACGACGACCCTGCGTTTCACGATGACGCCGCTGCGGCCGAACTCGGCTACAGCGCGATCCCGGCGCCGCTGACCTTCATCTCGGTCTTCGGCTACACGGCGCAGACGGCGTTCTTCGCTGACGCCAACGTGGGGATCAAGGACGCCAAGATCGTCCAGGTCGACCAGGAGTTCAAGTTCCTGCGGCCGATCCATGCAGGCGACAAGTTGTACTGCGACGTCTCCGTGCACGCCGTTCGGGAGGCGCACGGCACGGACCTCATCGTGTTGAAGTGCGTCATCACGAACGAGGCGGGAGACGCCGTGCAGGAGTCTTATACGACCCTCGCGGGTCGTTCTGGTGAAACGGGAGAAGAGGGTTTCGACGATGGCGCTGCGTGAGTTCGAGTCTGTGAAGGTGGGCGACCAGCTGCCCGAGAGGGTGATCCCCCTGACCCGTGGGGACCTGGTGAACTACGCGGGCGTGTCCGGCGACCTGAACCCCATCCACTGGGACGACGAGATCGCCAAGCAGGTCGGCCTCGACACGGCGATCGCCCACGGCATGCTCACCATGGGCCTCGGTGGCGGCTACGTCACCTCGTGGGTCGGAGACCCCGCCGCGGTCACCGAGTACAACGTCCGCTTCACGGCCGTCGTCCCGGTGCCGAACGACGGTGTCGGCGCCGAAATCGTGTTCAACGGCCGGGTGAAGTCCGTCGACCCGGAGTCGAAGTCGATCGCGATCGCCATCTCCGCCACCACCGGTGGAAAGAAGATCTTCGGTCGCGCGGTGGCCACGGCGAAGCTGGCGTAAGTAGTGGCTCTCAAGAAGGACATCCGCGGGATGGTGTGGCGCTATCCCGACACGTTCGTCGTGGGTCGCGAGCAGGTCCGCCAGTACGCCAAGGCCGTCAAGGCGAACGATCCGGCGTCGATCGACGAGGACGCCGCAGCCGACCTGGGCCACGACACCCTGATTGCACCGCTGACGTTCGCCTCGATCTTCGCGATCATGATTCAGAACCACTTCTTCCAGCACGTCGACGTCGGGCTGGAGACGCTGCAGATCATTCAGGTCGACCAGAAGTTCCTGTTCCACCGGCCGATCAAGGTCGGCGACGCGCTGACCGGAACGATGCACATCGAGTCGGTCGACGAGCGGTTCGGCGCCGACATCGTGGTGACCCGCAACGTGTGCGCCGAGGAAGACGGCACGGTGGTCATGGAGGCCTTCACGACGCTGATGGGCCACGAGGGCGACAACTCGGTATCGATGAAGTGGGACGCGGAGTCCGGCCAGGTCATCCGCACCGCGGCCGTGAGCGCGCCGAAAGCGGATTAGTAAGTCGTAGATGGGCCGATGTACACTCGGTCCTCGGGGTTTAGCCCAATCCAGCGCGCTGTCCGCCGGTCGCGTATCGACCGATCGGGGAGCGCGCGAATTGTGTGAGACCACGGACGCCGGTTGGCCTGCCAACCGCGAAGGGGCGTAGCTCAACTGGCAGAGCAGCGGTCTCCAAAACCGCAGGTTGCAGGTTCAAGTCCTGTCGCCCCTGCTCAATTGAATACTCGACAGGCGTGGACACTGGAAGGTGACCACCCGATGAACACGAAATCCAATAGAGGGAGCATGCGGTGAGCGACGAGCGCGACAGTGCCGGCTCCGCAGGCGACGGCACCGACGAGACCGCCAACGCTGACAGCGGCAAGACCGCCGTGGTGACCCCGCAGCGGCCGACCGGCAAGCGGACGCGGCGCGAGGTCACCGGCGACACCACGCCCGCCACCGAGACTGGCACGACCAAGAACGGTGACGGCAAGAAGCCGAAGACCACGAAGAAGGACGGCCCGGGGCGCAACCCCATCGCGTTCGTCTTCAACTACCTGAAGCAGGTCGTCGCCGAGCTCCGCAAGGTGATCTGGCCGAACCGCAAGCAGATGGTCAGCTACACCACCGTCGTGCTGGTCTTCCTGGCCTTCATGGTGGCGCTCATCTTCGGAGTCGACACCGGCTTCGCCAGGCTCATCGGCCTGATGTTCGGCTGACCAAGCCGGCCGCGTGATGAGCTGAAGAAACTTAGAGAGGACTGACAACAGTGACGAGCTTCGAAGGGGACACACCCGCGGGTGTGTCCGAGGCGCGCGTGGCGTCCGCCGACCCGGCGACCGTGATCGCCGACGAGGCTGCCGAGTCGCTGGAGCAGTCGACCGTCGAGGCCGTCGAAGGCGCTGCCGACGAGGTGCCGGCCGAGGTCGTCGACGAGCCTGCCTCGGACGACGAGCCCGCGGCCGCTGCGGAGGACGAGGTCGACGAGGACGAGGATCCCGCCGTCACCCTCAAGAAGGACCTGCGCAGGCGCCCCGGCAACTGGTACGTGATCCACTCCTACGCCGGTTACGAGAACAAGGTGAAGGCCAACCTCGAGACCCGCGTGCAGAACCTGGACGTCGGTGACTACATCTTCCAGGTCGAGGTCCCGACCGAAGAGGTCACCGAGATCAAGAACGGCCAGCGCAAGCAGGTCAATCGCAAGGTGCTGCCCGGCTACATCCTGGTGCGCATGGAGCTGACAGACGAGTCCTGGTCCGCGGTGCGCAACACCCCGGGTGTGACCGGCTTCGTCGGCGCCACCTCGAAGCCCTCACCGCTGTCGCTCGACGACGTCGTGAAGTTCCTGCTGCCCCCTGCCGCGGCGAAGAAGCCCGGCAAGGCCGCGTCGACGTCCGCAGCCGCCTCGTCCGAGGCGACGCTCGAGCGTCCCGAGATCCTCGTCGACTTCGAGGTCGGCGAGTCGGTCACCGTCATGGACGGCCCGTTCGCGACGCTGCCCGCCTCGATCAGCGAGGTCAACGCCGAGCAGCAGAAGCTCAAGGTGCTGGTGTCGATCTTCGGTCGTGAGACACCCGTCGAGCTGACGTTCACCCAGGTCGCCAAGATCTAACCGGCGCCCGGCCCCAAGAGAAGACCCCAGAAGAAGAGAAGGAACACCACAGCATGCCCAAGAAGAAGAAGGTCACTGGGCTGATCAAGCTGCAGATCCAGGCCGGTGCGGCCAACCCCGCACCGCCCGTTGGTCCCGCGCTCGGCCAGCACGGCGTCAACATCATGGAGTTCTGCAAGGCGTACAACGCGGCGACCGAGTCGCAGCGCGGCAACGTCATCCCCGTGGAGATCACCGTCTACGAGGACCGCACCTTCACGTTCACGCTGAAGACTCCGCCTGCCGCCAAGCTGCTGCTCAAGGCAGCCGGCGTGCAGAAGGGCTCCGGCGAGCCGCACAAGACCAAGGTCGCCACGGTGACCTGGGATCAGGTGCGCGAGATCGCGGAGACCAAGAAGGAAGATCTCAACGCGAACGACATCGACCAGGCTGCCAAGATCATCGCCGGCACGGCGCGGTCCATGGGCATCACGGTCAAGTAGCTTGCGGATTGACCCATCGGGTCGGTCAAGTAGTAGCAGTACCCCGTTGAGATTGCGCTGAGGGTCGTGAATCACCGCCTCGCACAGCCCTACGTGCAATCTCAACACCAGCAGTACCCGAGAAGTCGTGGGAGGGCCAGCTCCGGCCCGCCAACCACAACCAACGAAAACCGATTGGACATTCGATGAGCAAGACGAGCAAGGCATACCGCGAAGCCGCCGAGAAGGTGGACCGCGACAATCTGTACACGCCCCTGCAGGCCGCCAAGCT
>JAQSXQ010000109.1 GCA_029256565.1 Mycobacterium sp. | reverse complement strand
ACGGTGAGGTCGGCCCCGCCTGGACTCTCTACGCATGGGAGCCCGACGCGTGACCGCCGTCAGCGACGTCGAGGTCGGCACCAAGCTTCCCGAACTGAACCTGTACGGCGACCCGACGTTCATCGTGTCGACCGCGATCGCGACGCGCGACTACCAGGACGTGCACCACGACCGCGATCTGGCGCAGGCGAAGGGGTCCAAGGACATCTTCGTCAACATCCTGACCGACACCGGTCTGGTGCAGCGCTTCATCACGGACTGGGCGGGTCCCAACGCGATCGTGAAGTCGATCGGCCTGCGTCTCGGCGTGCCCTGGTACGCCTACGACACGGTGACGTTCACCGGTGAGGTGACCGCGATCGACGGCAGCCTCGTCACACTGAAGATCAAGGGCAGCAACAGCCTTGGTGACCACGTGATCGCCAACGCGACACTCGAACTGGGGGAGAGCGCCTGATGCCGGGGCCATTGTCGGGCAAGGCCGCGATCGCGGGCATCGGTGCCACCGACTTCTCGAAGGACTCCGGCCGCAGCGAGTTGCGCCTGGCCGCCGAGGCCGTGCTCGCCGCGCTGGACGACGCGGGGCTGACGCCCGCCGACGTCGACGGCATGACGACGTTCACGATGGACTCCAACACCGAGGTGGCCGTCGCGCGCGCGACGGGCATCGGCGACCTCAAGTTCTTCTCCAAGATTCACCATGGCGGCGGCGCGGCGTGCGCGACGGTCCAGCAGGCCGCGATCGCGGTCGCCACCGGCGTGGCCGACTGCGTCGTGGCCTACCGCGCCTTCAACGAGCGGTCCGGGATGCGGTTCGGCCAGGTGCAGATGCGCCTCGTCGAGAACGCCGACTCCACCGGAGTGGACAACTCGTTCTCGTACCCGCACGGCCTGTCGACGCCGGCTGCGCAGGTGGCGATGATCGCCAAGCGCTACATGCATCTGTCGGGCGCCACCAGCCGCGACTTCGGCGCAGTCTCGGTGGCGGATCGCAAGCACGCGGCGAACAACCCCAAGGCGTATTTCTACGAGAAGCCCATCACCATCGAGGATCATCAGAACTCGCGGTGGATCGCCGAACCCCTGCGGCTGCTGGACTGCTGCCAGGAGACCGACGGCGGCGTGGCGCTGGTGATCGTCTCGGCCGAGCGCGCGAAGGATCTCAAGCACCGGCCTGCCGTCATCGAAGCCGCCGCCCAGGGTGCCAGCCCGAACCAGTACTCGATGGTGAGCTACTACCGGCCCGAACTCGACGGCCTGCCCGAGATGGGCCTGGTCGGCAAGCAGCTGTGGTCGCAGTCCGGGCTGAAGCCGACCGACATCCAGACCGCCATCCTGTACGACCACTTCACGCCGTTCACCCTGATCCAGTTGGAGGAACTCGGGTTCTGCGGCTGGGGTGAGGCCAAGGACTTCATCGCCGATGGCGCCATCGAGATCGGTGGGCGGCTGCCGATCAACACCCATGGCGGCCAGCTCGGCGAGGCCTACATCCATGGCATGAACGGCATTGCCGAGGGCGTCCGCCAGCTGCGCGGTACCTCGGTCAACCCGGTACCCGACGTCGAGCACGTCCTCGTCACAGCGGGCACCGGTGTGCCCACCTCCGGCCTCATCCTCGGGTAACCCCGCACCGCACTCCCTCCGCGAGCAGACGCGGAATCGCACTGAATCGACCTCGGTCGTGCGATTCCGCGTCTGCTCGTCGTCGTTGACGGGGTAGCACGCGAGCCCAGGTGCGCGGCCGCAACGTGCCCAGACGTACTTCCTGGTTTGCCTGACGCAGTCGTCAGCTCCCACTCGCGACGCCGCGACCTGCCGGAACCTTCTCCTCGTGCTGCGCAGTGATGCGTAGGTCACACTTAGCCGGATTCGCTACGTCAACACTAGCAACGTTTTAGCAATCACGTGTACGGTGACCAAGCCGGACTAGTTCTGCGTGTTGACGCTGGTGAAAATGTGTTTTGGACCGCCACCGCCCCATAAACGCGCAGCAGATTGCGAATCGAGCGAAGTATGTCGGATGTGCCGTCGAGCCCCTCGGGGGAAGACGCAGCGGTACGTGCCGACGGCGACGGCTCGTCACCCGGGGAATCCGAGGGTTCGCTGCGCAGGAAGATCGGCCTCGTCGCGTCGGCATCCGCGCTCGCACTGGTCGTGGGCGAGCTGGTCACGCTCGCGCAGGTCGTGGCGCTGGCCCGGCTGCTGACTCCCGCCGAGGTGGGGATCTTCACGGCAGGCACCGTGCTGACGACGGCGCTGTTCGACTTCGTCGAGGGCGGACTGCGCGCAGCGCTGGTACAGCGCGGCGGGCGCATCGACGACGCCGCGGAGACCGTGTTCCGCGCGACGCTGCTCAGCGGTGCCGTGCTGTGCGTCGGCGTACTCGCCATCGCCCCGGTGGTCAGCATGGTGTTCGACGATCAGACGGTCGGTCTGGTCGCGGCGGCCACGTCCGGCACCCTGCTGCTCTTCGCCCTCACCAACGTGCCCGAGGCGATGCTGCAGCGGGACTTCAACGTCCGCAGGCGCATCATCGTCGGCCCCGCCGTATCGCTCACGTTCGCGACCGTGGCGGTCACGCTGGCCGCCTGCGGCTGGGGCGTGTGGAGCATGGTCGTCGGGTCCTACGCGTCGACCCTCGTCTGGGTCGTCGGGGTGTGGTGGATCAGCGGCTGGCGACCAGGCCGCGGCCGCTTCGACTTCACGCTGTGGCGCGAACTCGCCAAGTTCGGTTCACCACTGGTGGCCTCGCAGGTGGGGTTCCGGGTCAAGGGCATCGCCGAAGCCGTCATCGTCGGCCGTTCCCTCGGCGCCGCCGAACTCGGCCAGTACCGCTACGCCCAGCGCATCGCACAGATCCCGGAACGGATCATCGTCGACGTCGGCGCGGTGGCGCTGTTCCCGGCGTTCTCGCGGATCGCCCACGACGCCACCCGCATGCGGTCGGGCTATCTGCGCGCGCTGCAGTGGGCCATGATCGGCGGCGCGCCGCTGACCGCGATGATGATCGTCCTCGGCGAACCCGCAGTCGTGGTCATCCTCGGCGAGCCGTGGCGGCATGCGGGCCACGCGGTCGCCGCGATGGCCGGACTCGGCATCGGCAGGGCCCTCGGCATCGTCGGCGAGGAGGCGATCAAGGGCGCAGGTCGCACCTCCCTGCTCAACTGGTGCACGGCAACCGAAGTCGGCGTCGGCATCGCGCTTGCCCTGGCCCTCGTGGGCCCGCTCGGACTCACCGGCGTCGCACTGGCCATCTCGATCACCACCATCCTGGTCGCGCTGATCGTCGCCAAGCTCGCCAAGCAGGTCGTCGACGTGCCCTACCGCTCCGTGGCCCGGGCCCTGTTGCCCTCGCTGCTCGCCGCCACGGCCGCAGCGCTCGTCACGGCCTATCTCGAACATGCCGTCGTGCATGCCAATTCGACCACCGGCGCAGCGGCCATCGGGCTGCTCGCGCTCGACGTCCTGATCTTCTCATCGGCCTACGTCGGAGCCCTGTTCCTACTGGCGCCCGCCACGATGCGGCAGCTCGCCGGCGTCGGCATCGCCAAGGTCAAGCAGACGGTGGGACGCCCATGACCGCATCTCGAACCCCCGAACTTCAGCACATGGAGGCGCAGTGAACCACGCTTGGAATCTCTACACGGACCGGATCCGCAGGCACCTCTGGCCGGTGCTCGCGCTCGGCCTGGTCGCCGCGATCGCGGGTTACGCGTACGGCCTCTCTCAGCCCACGCACTACACCGGCTGGGCGACGCTCAGTACCGCGACGACCGATAGGGCGCCCGAGCAGGACGGCGTGCTGGCGTCGGGCTACGTCGACTACTTCAACAGCAGCGGCTACCAGAACAAGCTCAAGCGGACGGGCACCGTGCCCGCCGACGTGACGATGCACGCTCGGACGGCCGCCGCCAGCCCGATCATCTACGTCGAGGCGACGTCCGAGTCGCGCCCCTCGGCCGAGATCGCCGCACCCGCAGCGGCACAGATGTTCCGCGACGACATCAACGCGCAGCTGCAGGTGGCCAGGGACGAGACGATCGCCGCGGTCCGCAAGCCCTTCGACGACGCCCGGCAGGCCAACGGCGTGGCCTCCGGTGTGTCCCTCGACCAGCTTCAACAGCAGGTCAATCAGATCAACGCCGACAGCACCAACACGTTGAAGAGCATGCAGCTCGAGTCGGGGATGAGCGAGAGTTCGCCGAACGCCTTGCCGGGTGCGCTGCTCGCGCTGATCGGCGGACTGCTGCTGGGCTGCCTGGTTGCCGTCGCGGCGGGCGCCGTCTCGCGTCGCACTCCCACGGCCGCCGAACTCGCGGCCAAGACCGGGCTCGCTCCGATCGTCGAGGTGCCCGCGGCCAAGTCGGCACGCAGCCGCGCCCTGCGGACCCACCGCGTCCAGCAGCTGGTCAACGCGGTCGGTCTGGCCGGGCTCCCCCAGCGTGCGGTCGTGACCGTGACGTCGACTGTGGCCACGGCCGAAACCGTGGACATGGCGCGCGAACTCGCCAGGGGCCGGGCCGCGCAGGGGCTGCGCACGGTACTGGTGAACGCGGACCTGCATGCACCCGATGCGTTCGGGTTCGGCGAGGCGCTGCTGGACGAGACGCTCGACCTCGACGCGATCCTGCGCACCACCGACACCCAGCTCAGCGAGATGTCGTCGGGCCGCGTGTCGGGCACGCCCTTCACCACCGTCACCGCGCCGCGCGTGACTGCGCTACTGGCCCGGCTGACCGAGGAGTTCGACTTCGTCGTCATCGCGGCACCGCCCATCACCGATGCCGCGGAGTCGCAGATCCTCTGTGCGGCAGGTGACGGCGTGCTGCTCGTCGTCGACGCGTCGAAGTCGCGTACGACCGACATCGCCGAAGCCTCCGCGCTGCTCACGTCCTTCGGCGCGCGACTGATCGGATCGGTGCTCTCCGGAACGTCGCGCGCACGCGGCTTCACCTCCCGCGCAGGCAAGCCCGCTACCGCAGGACCGAGGGTCGACCCGCTGGTCGCGGCCCGCACCCCGGCGTACGCGGACGCCGCAGGCCAGTGACCGTGCCGACGGCGCTGTGGGTGTCGACGAGCACCGAGACCAAGGGTGGTGTGTCGACGTTCGTCCGCAGCATGTTGACGACGCCGCTGCGCGAGCAGTGGGGGATCTCCCACGTCGCGAGCCACCGCGATGGCAGCGCGGCCGCCAAGGTCGGGCAGTTCCTGGTGGCCCTGGTCCGGTTCACCCACCGGATGGCGTGGCGCCGACCGACGGTGGTGCACCTGCACGTGGCGTCACGAGGCAGCTTCTTCCGCAAGGCGACGTTCGCGCGGATCGCGCGGGCCTTCGGCGTCCCGGTCGTGTCCCACGTGCACGGCGCCATGTTCGACGTGTTCTACGCAGGCTCGCCGGCCGCGGTGCAGTGGCTGGTCCGCGACATGCTCGCCCACTCCGCGGCCGTGGTCGCGCTGGGCGAGACGTGGGCGCAGCGGCTGCGTTCGATCGAGCCGCGGGCGCGAGTCAGCGTCGTGCCCAACCCGATCCGACCCGTCGGGGCCGCGGTGCAGCCGGCTGCGGGCGATCCCGTACGCGTGCTGTTCCTCGGCCGCATCGAGGACGACAAGGGCGTGTTCACCCTCATCGAGGCGTGGCGGACGATGACGGCGCGACTCGGCGACCGGACGTCGGCGCACCTCACCCTCGCCGGTGACGGCGAGGTGTCGCGGGCCCGCGAACTGGTCGCCGAACTCGGTCTGGAACCGTCGGTCGACGTCACCGGGTGGGTCGATCCGCGCCGGGTGCCCCAGATGCTGCGGTCGTCGCAGGTCTTGGTTCTGGCCTCGCACTACGAGGGTCAACCGATGGCGGTGCTCGAGGCCATGGCCAACGGGCTGTGCGTCATCTCCAGCCCGGTGGGTGGCATACCGGAGATGGTCGGTGACGACGCGGGAATCCTGGTGCCGCCCGGTGATGCCGGTCGCCTCGCCGACGAACTGTGCGACGTGATCGAGAACGCGGATCGCAGAACCGATCTCGGCAACGCGGCTCTGCGCCGGGTGCGCGAGCGATTCGACGTCGACGTGGCGTGGCGCGAGTTCGACGGCATCTACCGCGGTGCCCTCCGGTGACCGAACGGCGGTTGCGCGTGATGTACGTGGTACCCGACCTCGGCGTCGGCGGAGCGGAGCGCCACGTCACGACGCTGATGCCCAACCTCGACCGCGCGCGCTTCGAGCCCGCAGTCGTCTGCATCGGCGCCGAAGGGGAGCTGTTCGCCGACCTCGGTGACGTCAGAGCCGTTGCGCTGCAACGTAGCAAGCGCCAGGCGTTCGGAGCGCTGCGCGACCTGATCCGCGAGATGCGTGCATTCCGGCCCGACGTGGTCCTGCTGCGCGGCTACAACGCCGAGCTACTCGGCAGGGTCGCCGCCCGGGTCGCGGGCGTCCCGCACTGCGTGGTGTGGGTGCACAACCACTTCGACACCGAACCGCGCGGGACGGTGCGTCGCATC